>JAGQPK010000922.1 GCA_020426755.1 Planctomycetales bacterium | reverse complement strand
CGATATTCGATATTCGATATTCGATATTCGATATTCGATATTCACCGAGCTAGCAACACCGCTCTTGACAACCAGTCCGGCTTCTCCGTATACGTCCGCTTCTGAAATCCGTAGCAAGTGCCAGCGACGGCCAGCGACAGACGAGGGTGTTACATGAACGTGTTGGTATCGAGCGCCGGTCGGCGCGGTGCCTTGATCCGCCTGATTCGGGAGACGGTCCAACCGCGTGGTGGTTGCGTTTATGCGGTGGACGCGGCACCTTGGTCATCAGCGTGTCGCTTGGCAGATGAATGGCGGGTCGTGCCGCCGTTCAGCGATGCCAACTTCTTTGACAGCATTGTGTCATTTTGCAAACAGCGCGACATTCGACTCATCGTGCCCACGCATGATTGCGAATTGCCCGTCTACGCGAAACTCCGTCCGCTGTTTCACGAGTTAGGAATTCACGTCGCTTGTTCGGGCTCTGCCACGATTCAGATTGCCCGCAACAAACACGAAACGGCCAAGTTCTTGCGTCAGGCCGGTTTGCCGTCGCCGGCAGAAATCGATCTGGATCGGGCACTGCGCGGCGACACGACGCTCCCTTATCCGCTGGTCGTGAAACCAAGTGACGGCAGCGGTTCGCGCGGCGTGCAGATCGTTACCGACGCGGAAGAGTTGACGTTCTATCTGCGTCGCACAACAAACCCGATTGTTCAGCAGTGTGCGGAGGGTCGCGAGTATACGACGAATCTGTTCGTCAACCGATCGCACCGCTGCCTTGTGGCGGTGCCGCATTGGCGAGTTGAAACGCGGGGCGGCGAAGTTTCAAAGTGCATGACGGTTCGACATCCCAGCTTGATCGACTTGGCGTCGCGACTGGCCGACGCGTTACCGGATCCTTACGGCGCCCTCTGTTTTCAGGCTTTTGTTAGCTCCGATGGACAGGCTCAGGTCATAGAAATCAACGCGCGTTTTGGCGGTGGTTATCCGATCGCCCACCAAGCCGGTGCGAATTTCGTGCAAATGTTGATCGACGACGTCGAGGGGCGTGAGGTATCACAGCCGGACTGGTCGGATGGCCTGGCCATGACGCGTTGGGATGATGCCGTCTTCTGGCATCCTCAACAAGAGACGGCGGCGCCCGAATTGACCGCCGGAGAATCGAATCTGCGGCGCGTCGCATGAGTCGTGACGCGATCGTGAAACCTCGCCGGGCCGTCGTGTTCGATCTCGACGATACGCTGTATCTCGAGCGGCAGTTTGCCTACAGCGGCTACCGGGCCGTGAGTCGCTTTTTGGGCGAGCAACATCGCTGGTCCACGCAGCTTGCGCGAAAGTTCGAGCACGACTGCCGCCGTCAATTTCGCTGGGGTGACCGGCGACGCTTGTTCAACGAAGTGCTCGAGAAATGGAATCTGTCCGGCGACGTGGTCACCGCAGCCTGTATCAGGATCTATCGCGAGCACGCGCCACGGATTGTTCTGCTGACCGACGCACGACAGATTCTCTCCGAACTGTCGGCACGGCCGGATGTTTGGCTCGCCTTGATTACCGACGGCGACGCGGCGACGCAAGCAAACAAAGTGCAGGCACTTGGTGTGGCCGAATACTTCCACCAAATCATCTACACCGACCAATGGGGCCGTGAATTCTGGAAGCCCCATCCGCGGGCCTTCGAGGCGGTCGAGCAGGAATCAGGTTGTCGTGGCGATGAATGCGTCTACCTGGGCGACAACCCCCACAAGGATTTTACGGCGCCGGCGCTGCGGGACTGGCGGCTCGTGCGCGTGCGTCGACGACGCAGCTTGCATTATCACGCCGCAAATCCCCCTGAGCTCGTCATCACGAGCGAATTACCCAACTTAGTCGGACTGTCCGATCAGCTCGGACTGGCATCCTGCTAGCTTCGACTCCCGCCGATTTCGACTCGACTACACCCCGCGCCCTTGCCGAAATCTCTTCCTTAGCAGCCATGATCGGCTTGAGCTGCGGCGTTAGCAGATTTGCTCGACTCAACCAAGGAAAGGGAACGGCGGTGGCACTTCGAGACCGTCTCGACACACTCTATCTGTGTTGGCTAGCGAAACCTCAGGGGGACCGGCAACTTTTTAAGTCGCTTTGCCGTCAACCAGCGCGCCGCATTGTCGAATTGGGAATGGTCAGTCACGACCGTACCCTTCGTCTCCTGCGTTTAGCGAAGCGTCTGTCGGGTGATGCAGAACTGCATTACACAGGCATTGACCTATTCGATGCCCGCCCGGAAACCGCCCCGCGACTAACGCTCAAGGAAACCCATCGCGTGCTGTCGAACCAGGGCGCTACGATCCGGCTGGTGCCGGGCGACATCGCAGGCGGCTTGGCACGATCAGCGAACCAGTTGGGTGGGACACAGTTGCTGATCGTCTCCAGCGAAATTGACGAAGCCACTGCGGAACGTATGTGGTCGTTCGTGCCGCGCATGCTTGATGCCAGCAGCCACGTGTGGGTGGGCAGCCTGCAAGCAGGCGAGTGGCAATACGAGCAG
>JAGQPK010000921.1 GCA_020426755.1 Planctomycetales bacterium | reverse complement strand
GTGCGATTTGGTCTTTAACGCAGAGTCGCCATGACGCTCAGACCCGATGGCAACTTCATTCCAGTGAAGTGTTACATCAGTAGAAATTTGATCTTCGTCATCTCCTATTGCTGCGCCGCAATTGTGCGTAGTTTGCGCGAATAGGATGAGATGAATTCGCAGCCATCTGCGGTGACCAAGACATCTTCCTCCAGGCCGTAGCAGCCTGCGGAAGTCATTACGCTCAATTCGAGCGTGAACACGTTGCCCGGTTCCACGCGCTGCCGCACCATTTGTCCGTAGCAGGGCCAAGCGGGGCCGAGCATCGTGCCACCGTCATGGACAGCGCGGCCTAGTCCGTGTCCGACAGCATGCATGAATTCCGGATAGCCGGCTGCCACGATTGTCTCGCGGGCCGCGTGATCGACATCCAAGCCGATTGCGCCGGGCCGCAGCGCGGCGGCGGCGGCTTCGATGGCATCGGCGACCGCAGCGGCCGCATGTTGAATCTCGGCCGGGGCCTCTTTTTCATCCGCTCTCAGGATGTACCACGTGCGTTGCAGGTCAGAACAGTAATCTTCGTATCGTACGCCGAGATCGACGTGAACGAGCTGTCCCGGTTGGATCACGTTCGTGGCGCTGGGCGAAGCATGGCCAAAGTCGGATTCGGTGCCGGCATTGACGATCGGGCAGGTATCGATGGGCCAGGCCGCCGTGACTTGTGCACGCCGAAACGTTTGCTGGATGAAATCGGCCACCTGGAGTTCCGAGACGCCTGGCCGCAGCTCCGTTTCCAATTCGGCGACGATCTGTTCTGTGATTTCCACCGCAGCGCGGATACGCACGATCTCGCTGGCTGACTTCTGTCCACGTAGACGTCGCAAGAGTAGATCCGCTGATGTAAGACGATCCAGGAACGGCGTCCCGCTTAACAGAACTTGTAACTTGAGCCACATGCCGTGGGTAAGGCCATCGGCCGTAACGTCATCGCCGGAGAAGTTTAAGCCAATTTGCTCAGGCTGCCAGGCGTGCAATACGTCTAATAGATGTGGACGGATATCTTGATCGTAGCCAATCACGTCCGTAAACACGCCCCGTGCTCGCACCGCAGCGGTGTCAAAGTTCGCGACGATCGCGGTGCGCGCCCCACTGACTGAAAAGAGAAACGCCGAAGGCCGCACCACGTCAGCGCCGACGACTAGTTCAACGCCAGGATCGGGATGCGTCGAGCTTTCACGGACAAACGTCAACCAACAGTCGAGTTTCAGTTCGCCGAGTAGCGCAGCGGCCTGGTCGGCCTTTTCTTGCCAGATATTCACGGTGGGGTTTCTAGGGCACTGTCAAAGCCAAGAATTCGACACGGATGCAGTTCGCCGTAAACAGTTGGCGTCGGTCCTAACAATGTAGTTCGGGTCCACGTTCAACTGCGACCCGAACCGGAGTACCGACAAGACGCTAGTAGGCGAATGTTAACCCGAACGAAGGTCCGTGCATCACCAAATCGCCGCTATGATCTAACTGTGCCGGGCCCAGAGCCAACAGGTTCAGATCGGTGTTGAGGTTCTGGCTGGCCAGGGCGACTCCCGTCAACCAAAACGCATTGTAACCGAGTCGGCAGCTCATATGAGTCGTTAGCTGACGATTGTATGTCAGCGACAACTCTCCTAGAAAGGCCGTGCGATCACGTGCGTCCGTGCCAGTGAAGGCTGCCACGGGACCGCCACCGAGATCGGTGTTGGAGTATGCGGACCGCATGCTCGCTTGATTCTGGTAGATGCCGCCCTTGACGTCAAAGTCGATCCACCCCTGGCCCTTCAGCAGGAACTGCGACAGCAAGCCGATTTGCGCACCGAACATCTCGTTCGATGTGTCGATGTTGGCTAAGTTGACCGAACCACCGGCAGGTACTGTGGAATTCGAAAGGTAGCCGAAGTGCTCGTCAAGTTTCAGGTAGCGTAGACCCATCAAGAAGCTGGCTGCATAACAGGGCACCTGTTCTTTAGGCCAAGCATTACGCGGAATGATCAGACGCCGTCGCAGGTTGATCTCGCCACTATGAAATGACGACGCGAGATCAATGGACGCGAAGTCATTGAAATCGGTGCCCAAGAATCCGACAGGGGTGCCAAAATTGGAGAACGGTGCGAACAGGTTGCCGAAACCGCCTTGGCCGTTATCGTCGCCGTTCCGGACGGCTGCTCGACCGCTCCATTCGAAAGAGCCGAGATACGAGCCTTCTAGACGAAAGACATCAGTCAGTGTGACGCCCATCAACAACCGCATACCGGCGTCGAATTCGGTCTTGATGTCGCCCGTGTCGAGTACAACGGGGCCGCCGGCGCCCAATGTCGCGAATGCCAAATCGTCTTTCTGGTCCCGCGCTAAAGCAACCGCCTCGACCGACGCATACCACAGTGGTGCTTCACTGAAGTTGCAGTCGGAGCACGTGTTGAAGTCGCAGGGATCTTTGTAGGTTTCGCCGAACGGACTGCACCAGTATAAGTTGGTGAAGCGGCACTCGCCCGTTAAGT
>JAGQPK010000920.1 GCA_020426755.1 Planctomycetales bacterium | reverse complement strand
TCGGTCCCGTAAACCATTTCGTTATAGGCTTGCTCAACTCCATTTGTCTCACGACGACCGGAAGGGCCAAAGTAGATGCCGCCAGTCAGTTCGCGGAAAAAGAGAACGTCGACGCCTTCCACGATTTCACGCTTGAGCGGCGAGGCATCCAGGAGTTGCGGAAAGGGCACGATTGGCCGCAGGTTGGCAAAGAGCCCCATCTCTTTGCGGATCTTGAGCAATCCGGCTTCTGGGCGAGTCTTAGCCCGCGGATCGTCCCATTTGGGTCCACCTACGGCGCCGAGCAACACCGCGTCGGCGGCCTGACAGGCGGCCAGGCTGTCGCTGGGCAGCGCTTCGCCGGTGGCGTCAATCGCGCAACCACCGATCAGTTGTTCACTGAACTCAAAGGCATGGCCAAACTGGTTGGCGACTTGTTCAAGTACTCGACGCGCTTGTCGAACGATTTCCGGCCCGATGCCATCGCCGGGCAGCAACACGAACTTGGCTTGCACGCGCAGTTATTCTTTCGTTCTAGATCGTTAGTTTTGGCTGAAGTTGAGTTGTTTGACGTTTTCTTTGCCGACCGGGTTCCGACGGTACTTGCGGTGGCAGTCGCTGCACAGATCGTAGCGTTGGCGAAAGTAGACACCGTCGCCAAGCAGCGGATTCGCAGCATCGTCAGCTCGTTCCAGAATGTCGTGAAGTTCCATCAAGTGATCGCGATCCGAATCATCCACAACTTCGCCATCGAGCGGCTCCATGACGGCTTCGACTTCGACGCGAACCACGTAGCGGAGTTCGTCTTGCGGATCGATAGGACGACCGCAGCGATCACAGGAGTAATGAATCATCAGTGTGCTTCCTTCCGGGATGAGCCCTCATGGCGCGTCATTACCCCACTGGTGTCAACGCGCCGCATGAATGGTCCGCGGTGGCAAATATCCAGATGACTGCCGCGGAAGCTCCCATCCTAATCCCAGCGGGAGGCCGCTGACAAGTGACACCGGTGCCGTCTCCGGGCACAGGCCGATATCGCGACAACGCCGCCGCGGTTTAAGAAAAGTTTTCCTGCAGGGTGAAATTCGCTACAATTCACGGCGACGCTTGTTGTGCGACTCGTGACGGTCGGGGTGCGCCAGCTTTGCTTGCCGTAACACACCCGCCAGTCTGACACTGCGGTTCGTGTGTATTGAGCCATACGCCACCGGAAAGCAGCAGCTTCATGACTCAAACTACGGCTAGTTCCGCGCTCTCGAGCAGCGTGTTGGTGCTGAATCGTTTCTACATGGCGATTCACACGGTGAACGTACGTCGAGCCTTCGGCCTGTTGTATCGGCAGCACGCCGAGGTCTTAGATGTCGAAGAAGGTCGCTACGCGAATTACGACTTCACTGCCTGGTTGGAAGTCAGTGAACTGCGCCACGACGATCCGCAACCTGACGACGACTGGGTCCAAAGCGTCACCTTCCAAATCCAAGTTCCACGGATCATTCGGCTTCTGCGGTTCGATCGGGCGCCGAAGCAGTCGTTGCGTTTCAGCCGACGTAGTCTGTTCGCCCGCGACGGCCATCAGTGCCAGTACTGCGGCGCGACCCCACCGCTGCAGCAATTGAGCCTGGATCACGTCGTGCCGCGTAGCCGTGGCGGGGATACGTCCTGGGAGAATGTCGTTTGCTGTTGCCTCAAATGCAATACGCGTAAAGGGGGGCGAACACCGCAGGAAGCTCGCATGAAGCTGCTATCACACCCCCATAGGCCGGTCCATAGTCCCTTGCTGATCCACAAAATGGATAATCCCAAGTACATCACGTGGCGAGCGTTCCTGGGCGGTGCCGAACCAGCCAGCGAAAGCGCTTAATGGTTTGAGCAGCAAGTTCGCCGAAAGGCGCCGGCCGCGGTTCTCACAGCGATGAGCATAGTTCGCCGAAAGGCGCCAGCCGCGGTTCTCGCAGAAGTCGGACGCTGGGGCCGGGACAGAACCGACGCTAACGCGTGGCGGCGAACTGTCCGCCGTCACAGCGAACTACGCCGCCACGAACTGGCAACTTGTTTGCAGCGGCATAGTTGAGACGCTATCGTAGAGGCTCTTGCTGCCCGGCGCAGACGAATATACGTGGTAGTTACTTGCGACTTGATCTTGTTGCAAACGTAGCTTCTCAGCCGCAGCGTGACTCGAGAAGGATGCAATACATGATGAAACGACGCGACTTCATGGCCTCGACGCTGGCCGCCACTTGCTTGCCGTTTGCTTTCGCCGGCGCCAGTTCAGCAGCCGAAGGCGGCGACCGGCAACTGTTGGAACTCCGTCGTTGGGAAATCGAAAACGAATCCCAGCAGCAACTCGTCAGTAGTTTCCTGGAGCAAGCCTTGTTGCCGGCGCTCAAGCGCCAGGGCATCGGCCCAGTTGGCGTCTTCACGGAAACCGGTGACACCGCGACACTCGCGATCCATATGCTGACCGGTATGAGCCCGGCCGTTTGGTTGACAGTCGGCGACCGTCTGACGCAAGACTCTGAGTTTCTAGAGAACGCG
>JAGQPK010000091.1 GCA_020426755.1 Planctomycetales bacterium | reverse complement strand
ATGTTCGGCGTGTTCAGCATGTGGATGTTTGGCATCATGACTTACCTGCTGCCCCGCATCTACGGTCGCCCGTGGTACAGCAACAAGTTGCTCGAGTGGCACTTCTGGCTGTCGGCGGTGGGCGTGTTCGTGATGTTCCTGGATCTCGGCTTGGCCGGTGTGTTTCAAGGTTACTACTGGTCGGCCATGGAGCCCTGGGACGCGATGCTACGCGGCTCGATGCCGTTCTGGATCACGCGTGTCTTCGCCGGCTTGGCGATGTTCGGCGGCTTCATTTGCTTCTGCTACAACATTTTCATGACGTTCAGTGGCGCACCGGCGCAGGCGACTCGATCGGCTGCGGCCACCGCCTAACGAATTGCAACGCTGCCGCGGCTGAGTTTTCCAGCCGCGGCCCCATCAAAGCCAACGAAAACAATCGAGAGTGTCATCCATATTCGCCTGAGCCGACCGCTTGGGCGTTCATCGCGAAGGACTTACGAGGATGTTTGAAAGTAAAGCGGGTGTGCTATTCATCGCAGGAATCGGCTTCTTTGCCCTCGCATTCCTGTCGAATGTCGTTGTCCCCGTCCTGATGTTCCGCGATCAGCCCGAGCGAACTGCGGAAGCGGACGTTAACGATCGGACGCTATATCAGTTCGAGGAATTGAGCAAGCGATATCCGGAATCGTTTCGCGCCGCCTTCAAAGGCACGACGACGGAAGACTGTGCGGAAGCGTTGCGACTGGGTCGTCAGATCTACGTCGGCGAAGGTTGCTGGCACTGCCATAGCCAGTTCGTCCGTCCGGTTTCCAATGAATCGCGTCGTTACGGACCCGTGTCCGAAACGTGGGAATACCAGAACGAACTGCAACGCCCCGTGATGTTCGGCACCCGACGTGTTGGTCCTGACTTGAGCCGCGAAGGGGGGCGCCACGGCAACGATTGGCACGCAGTTCACTTCTTCCGCCCGAAGACCGTCGTCTCCGATTCGCCGATGCCCGAGTACCCCTGGCTCTTCGACGGTGCGCCCGACAAACCCAATCGCCGCGGCTTGGCGCTAATCACCTACGTGCAATGGCTCGGCTCTTGGCTCGACAGCTATCCGTATTACGAAGAACTAGAGTCGATCAAATCTGAAGGCTACTAACACGGGGCCAAGAAATTTGTGGAGTTGCATGTAGTTCGCCGCAACGCGTTAGCGTCGGTTTGAAGCGGCATAACCGGCGGCGAATGCCCAGCGGCTAACAGCGAAGATACTTCCATCCAATGAGGTCTACCCATATGTCGACCAACAATAATCTCTCCGCGACTCCGCAGCCGACACGTTCGCCCAAGAGTCGACGCAACGCAATGTTGATCACGATCTTCTTTGCGGCCATCGTCCTGCCGATCAGCATGTACGGCTTTGTCTCGAAGTTCCGTGAACTGATCCACACCTTCCAAAGTGAAGGGACGGAAGGTGCCTTCGCGGTGACGCCAATGGTCAACTACTTGTGCTCCAGCATGGGCTTCTTCTTCATGCTGATGTGGGCCGTCTACAACGGAATGTTTCGGGACATTGAAGCCCCCAAAGACACCATGCTCGATCAAGAGCGTCAGTTGGATCGCGGCATGCTCCGCTAGGTCGACACGCTGCCCGGCTCGCGAAAGCACAGCCAGGATTTGACGCGACAAAAGACACATTTGCTTGATAGGATATACAGATATGTCGCAAGTTGATGATTCCAGCCCCGAAGCGGAAGGCAAGTTCCACAATTACCGAGGCAACGAGATTCCGTGGTACGTGCGTGCCATTTGGATCGGTTTCTGGGTACTGGCGGTCGCTTACACGATTCAGTGGCTGTTCCCGGCGTTGCAGGTCGAGTTATTCAAGAAGCCATGAACGAACACGCGCGCGAGCGTTCGTGTGATTACTGCGGTCTTCCTCTAGCCGGGGGCGGCGCCGCAGTCGCGGATTCTCGCGTGGCGGAGACTTCGGCTCTCGCGGCGGGCCAATCGGCGGCTGCCGAATACTCTCAGCACGAACCCGAGTACTGTTGCTTCGGCTGCCGCTTTGCCGCCGATGTGACCGCCGAAGGCGGCGAGACAGGTGAGACGCGCTGGACGCTCACACGACTCGGCATTGCCATCTTCTTTACCATGAACGTCATGGTCTTCACGCTCGCTCTCTGGAGCCGTGATGTCTACGCCGATCAGCCCAGCGTCGGCACGGCGACCGCGCAGTCCCTCTACGAGCTGTTGCGCTACGCCTGCCTGATGTTCGCCACACCGGTCGTGCTCTTGCTCGGCGGACCATTGTTGGAACAAGCGATCGACAGCGCGCGGCGACGTGAACTGACAACAGATTGGCTGCTGGCGGCAGGTGTGTTGGCGGCATTACTCTATTCGATCATCTCGGTACTGAGTGGCGGAACACACGTCTACTTCGAAGTGCCCTGCATGGTGCTCGTGTTCGTTACACTCGGTCGCTGGCTGGAAGCCACCGGTAAACTCAAAACGACTGCCGCCATTCGCTCATTACAAAAGCTGTTGCCCGAAACGGTGCAGGTCGTCGACGAAACCGGCTCACGCACGTTGCCGCTCAACGAGATCGAGCCGGGCGAAATCGTGCGAGTGTTACCCGGCCAACGAATTCCACTCGATGGGATCATCTGCCGCAATCGTGCCAACATCGACGAACAGTTGGTGACGGGCGAAAGCGAACCCGTGCCGCGCGAAGTCGGAGATCGCGTCTACGCGGGTTCACTCAATCTGGATGGAGACCTGTCGGTGAAGGTCACCGAGGCCGCATCGACAGGCACAATCCAACGTCTTGTGGATCTGGTCGTCGCCGCTGTTTCGGAACGCGGCCGCGAACAGCGCTTGGCCGACCGGCTAACTTCCGCCTTCGTGCCGCTCGTGACGCTCATCTCAATTTCTACGTTCGCCTACTATGCCAGCACACGTGGCTTTCACAGTGCGCTGATGAGCTCCCTGGCGGTCGTATTGATCGCTTGCCCATGTGCTCTCGGCATCGCCACGCCGATGGCCATCTGGGCGGCGCTTGGTACCGCCTGTCGCGAACACGTACTGTTTCGACATGGGGATGCACTGAGTCGACTCGCACGGGTGAAAACAATTTGCTTCGACAAGACAGGCACCCTGACGCGCGGCGAAGCGGCGGTCGAAGCGCTGCACATTGCCGAAGACGAGTCCCGTGACGAAGTGTTGCGCCGAGCCTGCGTGCTGGCGGCCGCGTCACAACATGTGCTCGGCCGCTCCATCCTGCGTTACGCTAAACCCGCACACACTCCGTGCCCGCTACACGTAGAACACGTGGCGGGACGCGGCGTGTCGACGCGATTGGATGATACGGACGTTGCGGCCTACATGGGCAATCTCGCGTACATGAACCAGGTGTCGCAACAGGTATCGCCACAACTGGCAGAAGTTCTCGCTGACTGCCAGACACGGGCCATGTCGCTGACGTGTGTCGCGTGGGAAGGTAAAGTCCGCGGCCTTTTCGTGTTTCGGGAAGAACTTCGGGAACGAGCACAGGAAGCGATTGAGCAGCTTCGTCAGTTGGGCCTGCATGTTGTGCTGTTGACCGGCGATCATCAACAGCGTGCCGACTTGTTGGCCGAGCAATTGAATATCGATGTTCGAGCGGAGTTGTTGCCGGAAGACAAGTTGGCCGCAATTCAATCGCTACGAGCTGAACACGGCGAAATCGCGATGGTCGGTGATGGAATCAACGATGCACCGGCATTGGCAGCGGCAGACGTAGGGATCGCGATGGGATGCGGTGCCGACGTGTCCCGCGACGCCGCCGACGTGTGTCTGCTGGGTAGTGATCTCGACAAGATCCCTTGGTCCGTCGAATGGGCGCGCGGTGCGCGGCGCGTCATCTGGCAGAACTTGTTTTGGGCCTTCGCCTATAACAGTGTCGGCGTCACGCTCGCGGCCTTCGAGAAACTCAATCCAATCGTCGCTGCCGTCGCCATGGTCGGCAGCAGCCTGTTTGTGATTTCAAATTCAATGCGATTGGCGACGACAACCGTGGCGGAACCGCCAAGTAGTGAAACAACTCCCACTCCGACACCTGCGCCGGAGGTGATGCATGCTTGAGTTGCCGTTCGTATTCATTTCGGGCCTACTGGGCTCGGCGCACTGTCTGGGGATGTGTGGTCCGTTTGCGTTGGCCATTGGCGCCCGCGCCAATACCTGGCAGGCCAATTTGCGTCGCCAATCTTGCTACACGTTCGGCCGGATGTTCACCTACGCGTTTCTGGGCGCGTGCGCCGGTTATGGCGGCGCTTCGATGGTGCACAATTCGCCAACCTGGGTCCGTTTGCCCGCCGTGTTGTCAATTGTCGCTGGCGTGTTTCTGATTTATCAGGGCCTGACGACGGCAGGAGCCATGCCGCGTTTGCGTTGGCCTGGCCGCAAGCCAATTGCTGGCCGCACGGGTACCACGCCCTGTTTGGCCGCCGGATTCTTCGGCTCGTTCCTGAATTCCCCCAGCCCACGAGGTGTACTGCTGGCGGGCGTACTAACGGGCTTCCTCCCGTGTGGGCTCGTCTACGCCTTCTTAACACTGGCCGCGAGCAGTGCCAGCGTTTTCACGGGTGCGGCGTTGATGAGCGTCTTCGGCCTCGGCACTGCACCGATCATGATGGTGACCGGGCTGGGTGGCAATCTACTGGGCCTCCGTTGGCGACAACGGTTGCTGACCATTGCCGCTTGGTGCGTCGTCGTCGCGGGCGTGATTTCCATCGCGCGAGGAGCCGGTTATTTGTCATTCACTTCTGATCCGCCCGCCGGCTGCCCGTTCTGCGAACAGAATCATATGATTTCCGAATGATGATTTTTGATTGCTGATTCTTGAAGTATCACTCCTCACTCAGAAATCAGAAATCATCATTCAGAAATTCTAGCCCGCCGTACCCATTCTGAACTTCGCGCGCCATTGGGCTCGCCAGCGATGCGACCGTAACGCACATCGCTACGTGCGCACGATGCACAATCTGTCCGGTGCGACATCGGCGCTACGTCTTGGCACGCAAGCGGGTTCGTGCGATCCGCACACCGCTAAATCTCAGCGTACAGTGTGCCCGGTATGGGATGTGCAAATTGGTACATCAAATTCGGACTCCAACTTGCTCACGCGACGCACGAGGAGAACCGCGATGTCTCTCAAGCATTGTCTCTGCGTTGTGAGCATCATGATGACGCTCGCGTTTTCTCCGCCATTGACGGCGAGCACTTACACCTGGACCGGTGAAGATTCTCACGACTGGAATGACCCAGGCAACTGGACAGGAGCAGCGGGTACGCCGGATGACGAATACGATGTCGCCATCGTCAACATTCCGTCCCCATATGTGCTTGTCGACGTGCACACTCCCGATCCTCCACCGCCGCCAGACTACGTGCGCGGTCTACAAATCTCGAATGGCGGCGACGTAATCAACGGTTTGGCGGGTGAATATCATCCCATGCTGCATGTCCGTGATGTATCGATCTCTGGCAAGGGTTCGCAACTCACGATCTTTCGTCGCACGATTAGCGGCATCCACTTCATTGGTCCCGCATTCTGGGCGAACGACGTCGACATCGCCAATGGTGCCAGCTTACATTTCGTTGATGATCCGCTGACTGAAATTGGCGGCATCTACATTCACGAGGGCTCCTCGATGTATGGTGCCGGAACAATTGAGTTGTTCGGCAGTATACTGTCGCTGAATGAAGGAGAGATTGCCGCCAATGGCGGAGATCTGATTATCGAGCAGCGCGTCGGCGACAGTTCGACGATCGACTTAGATGGGGTAAGTGAAGCGGGCCGACTTCACGTTGCCCGCGATTCAAAACTACAAATCAGTGCGCCACTCACACCCAACGCCGCCAACTTCAATGGCACAATTCAGGTCGATCGAGAAGGCACGTTGGAAATTGACACGAACTGGACACTCGACACAGGTGGTGTGATGGATCTGTGGGGTGCCGATTCGTATGCGCGTGTTACTGGCAACCCCTTGCGCATCGAAGGCGATGCGAACATCAAGTCAGGGCGCGGCCAGTTCGAGATCCCCGTGACAGTCGCCAACGCTGGGGTCGTGAGCATCGCCGCCAACCAAGCGGCTTCCTTTACCGAGTCGGTCGATGTCACCACGAACGGCCATATCACGGCCCACAACTTGTCGGTGACCGATTACCTTGGTCCGGTGATCGTAAACTCGAACGGCGAAATTCAATTACAGACAGACGCGGTCAACACATTCCGACACGGACTGCTAGTGGAAGGCAACGGCCAAGTCAACATCGACGACGCAACGGGTGTCTTCCATCAAACAACGACCGTGCGAAACGCAGGAGCTGCCATCAATGTGGAAAACGGCGGCTTCGCAACCTATTGGGATGCTGTCTATCTTTACGACGATGGGGGGATCGTGGCCGATTCGGGCAACGCCTACTTTGCTAACTACGTCAACGTCCGCTCGGGTGGCAGACTTTCCCTAACGGGCAGCGGCGCGGCGGATCTGAACGGAACGCTTATGGTTCAGGATGGCGGCATCATTGATGTGGGCGATGCAGGCACAATCTATTTCGATGGCCCCACGACAATTGCCGCCGACGCGGGTGATCTGGAACTGAATCGTGCCGGCACGATGTTCGTAAACAATACGATGCAGGTCCGCTTACCCATCTTCGATTGGGATGGGCAACCAGTGGGCAAACTCGGCGCCGACACGACAACGGTCGTGCAAGCCGACGGCAACCTTTCCATCTTCGCGACCAACATCGACACCGACGGCACGGACAAACACGATAGCAGAATCGAACTTTCTGGGTCGCTGTCCGTGAACGTAGCAGACCATGAATGGCAGATGAACGGTGAAATGACAGTGAGTACCGGCGCCGTCAACGGTGACACATTGAGTGTGACGGGCGACCTGCTGATCGTGAATAGTGGTGCCAGCATGTTCAACGCGCCGCTTCACATGGATGACCTGGGTTTCCTGTCAGTTGGCACGCAGTCCACATTGAATCTGACTGCCGGCGGACGATTCGAGGCGGGTTCGCGCAGCTATACGAGCGGTGTGCTGGATCTGCAGCAAGGCGCGTTCACATTCGGTGGCGGTGTCGTACGTGGCGCCGGCACCATGCTGAACAATTCACGTTCCTATATCGAGGCGGCCGTTGCCTGGGAAACCACGTCGCTTGATTGGGATGGCTCATCTGAAAACGGCACGACGCGGATCACGCCGGGCAATTCGCTGATCGTGTTATCTGCTTTGACGGATGCCATGAGCGGCATCGTTACGGTCGACAGTGGTGTGCTCGATGTGTCTTCAAATTGGACGGTCGACAGCGGTGGCGTAGTCGCGCTCGATCAACACACGACATCGCCCATCCTGCGCGGTGGCGAGCTAACACTGAGTAGCGGATCGCAATTGACCGTGCACAACTCGAACGCGACGATCGAAGCGCCACTCGTCCTGCGCACGGGCAGTCGCTTGCGGAACCTCAACGCAACAGCGCAAGCAGACTTGCACGGCGGCATCACGTTTCTCGGCGGCCAAATCGTCGAAGATGTCTCCGGCACGACCGTACGACTATTGTCTCCGGCAACGGTTATTGGCTCTTCCGTCGTCGACGTGACAACTTACGACTGGGATCAGGCGCCCACCACATTGGAGCCAGGGTCGTCACTGACAATTAATGCAACGAACCTGGGACTCTACGGTGACAACTCGCACAACAATCAAATCACGGTCAACGGCGCATCACTCAACGTCAACGTCGCTGGCGGTGAATGGCAACTGGGAACGCTATCGAGTCTCACGTTGAACTCGTCATCAGGTGCCGCGTACTTGCTCGGTTCCTCCCTATCCGTAGCTCAAGGGCAACTCGTGGCCATTGGCCCGGACGCGATTTTGAATGCACCGTTGCGTGTGTTGGGGAGCGGCACGATCCAGGTCGCATCTGCTGATGATCGCTTGCGAATAAATGGTACGGCGAGTCTGCTGGGGGGCACGTACACGGGACTTGGCACGCTCCAAATTAACAGTGATCTGCAAGTGCTGGCCGGACTACAGAGAACGGTAATCAACGTAGCCCATCTCGATATGGACGGCACCGCGGGGACCGACTCTGAGTTTACCGTGCGCGAAAACGCATCGCTGACAGTCAACGCCAATACACTCGGCGACGTGGACAATGCGTTCGAAGATACGTTGGTACTCGAGACCAACTCGGAACTGCTGATGAACACAACGGTTGGTCAGTGGACGGTGCGCAATGGCTCGCTCAACTTCAACGCACTCGAAAGCGTTGCGACATTGCCAACGCTGAGCGGCGATGATCTCCACATCGATCAAGGCGGACTCGTTCTCGGTAACGGACACGTCACGGCGAATGTGACCAACGACCGTGGCACAATCGCACCTGGCCGTGCCGTCGACGATCAAGGTGTGATCGTGATCGACGGCGACTATGTGCAAGGAAAAGCCGCCACGCTGCATATCAACGTCGGTCGCTCGGGCCGCGTGTTGAGCCATAACCGCGTCGAAGTCGGACAAGTCGCGTCGCTGGCCGGCTACTTGAACGTACAGCCGATGCTCGGCTATGCCGTGCCGACGTTGCGTGGTCAAGCCGATGTGTTTGATGTCATCCACTTTGCCACGTCACAGGCTGAGTTTGCGAAAGTAGCGTACGATGGGGATGTACTTGAGCGTGAATTCGTCGATGGCCGTTCCTTTCAAGATCACATTGACGAAGGACTGTTTCACCTAGTTCGATATCAAACGGATAGCGTGCAGTTCATCAATTACCTGGCATTCGCTGGCGACGCCAATGGCGACGGCCAGTTCAATACGACTGACTTGGTTGTGGCACTGCAGGCGGGTGAGTATGAGGATGGTGTGTTTCGGAACTCGACGTGGACCGAGGGCGACTGGAACGGCGACGACGAGTTTACGAGTTCAGACCTTGTCGCCGCGCTGCAAACCGGAAAATTCGAAACCGGGCCAACGTTTGCAACACCGACGGTGCCGGAACCACATGCCCTGTCGCTGCTCACCGCAGCGCTGACAGGTCTGCTGTTGCTTCATCGCAGGCACGCTCTGTAAGAAACGTTGACGGATGACAGAGTTGCCCTTGAGGCCACCAACGTGAGCGATCGTCAACCAGCGGACGATCGCTCGTTCTACTTTTTTTTAGTGGGATCGAGCGCAGCTATCACGTTCTTTGGGAGTGCGATCGCGCAGCTATCGCTTTTCACAAGGGTTAGCAGCACGTCACATCGCGGAAATCACCACGCCGGTCCAAAGGCCCTTCGTAACGAACGGCCTTGCGCGGCTGAAGTCGCTCCGCGGCCCCCTTTCAACCATGCGAACTCGGCGCCCATTCACATTTGAGAACCAACCGCGCACCATACCACTCGGTGGATTCGAAAGCGGCAGCTGCTCGGCCGCACTCCAAAGACTGCGCGGCCGCGCTGCATACGGTAAATCCATCAAATACACGTCCGTGGCATGGCGGGTGCAGTTACAACGGTCGTGTATCAGCGTTCTTCCACAACGCCAGTTTGGCTTCGACTTAGCCTCTACATTGCAATATGGGCATCAAACGCTCACAATCGAACCTTCTCCACTCTGACTTCGCACGGCGCCCAAGATCGAATTCCATGACCTTCAGTGAGGTATTACGTCGACGACTGAATCGCTCGGTGGCGACCATGGACGGCGTGGTTGATCGCCAAGTCCGCCGTTGGCGTAGGCGACTCGGATTTGCTCAACGGCCAGCCATTCAACCGTACATTGGCTACGCCACGAATACGACGGTTCACCTGCACGGGCGCGTGCTGCGAAATCCACCGAAGCGCCCCAGCGTGGCTGCGGATCGTTGGTGGCACAACATGAAGGCGAGCGTTCGCCGATTCGCCAGTGACGAGGTAGCGAACGTTCACGTCCGCGCTGAACTCGGCCACGGTGTGGCATTGGGCGTTAGCGATAGTGAAGGTTACTTTGGGATCGAACTGCCGCGTTTGAAGGTCGGCTCGGAGCTGCAGTTCTGGTCAATTGCGACTCTTAATATCGTCGATCACCCACTCGTTTCATCGGCCGAGTCACGCGCAACGTGTCCTGTGATGAACGTTGATGCGGCAGCACGATTCATGCTGATCAGCGACGTCGATGATACGGTTATGCATACCGGTGCGACGAGCATGACGACACTCGTGAAACTAACCTTCTTCGCAAATGCTCGAACGCGAGCTCCACTGCCAGGCATCGCGGCTTGGTATCGAGCAATGCAACAGTCAGGCAGCAGCGTTGACTCGCCACGCAATCCGATTTTCTACGTCAGTAGCTCGCCCTGGAACCTTTTCGATTTACTGTACGAGTTTCTCAATGTGAATGCGATTCCGCCAGGGCCGTTGTTATTGCGAGACCTGGGATTCGACGGCGCACACGAGATCACAGCAGGTCACGAACACAAGTTACTCAAAATCAGAAAACTGATTGAGCAGTACCCGAACCTACAAGTGATCCTTTCCGGCGACTCGGGCCAAGACGATGCAAGACTCTATGCAACAGCGGCCCAGGAATACGGCACCAAGATCGCTGCTATCTTCATTCGCGACATCGATCCAACTGCCGACAATAAGTACGACACGAAGGTAGCCGAGTATGTCGTATTGAGCGAAGCGGCCGGGGTGCCGATGTATGTGGTGAAAGACAGCATCGAGGCTGCTGAACACTGCGCGGAATTGGGACTGCTAGACCCACAGGCATTGGATGCGATTAGCAAGGCGACTCAGCGCGATCAAGATCGCATGTCCGGACCACTCATGCCTTAAGAGCCTCGCGTTGCCTCGGCCGATGATGGCGTCCACTTCGCGCGGCTCGACACGGGGGAGGGCAGGGGCAGCGAACCTAAACGGACACTGTACAAGGTAATGCACATGCTGATAGTCGAAGAAACTCGGCGGGAGCCGGGACATCACGCGGCTCTCCCCTGAGTGCCGTCGCATAGCCTCGATTCTTGTCCACGCAAGCGAGTTACCACGCAGGACTACAACCCGACAACGGCCCGTGCGCGGTCGCGAAATAACTCTCGCCGCTCGGCAGGTACTGCAAAGTAGTCCAGGGTGCGAAATGGATAGTAGTGAGATTCGACGAACCCGTCTTCCGTCAGACCAGGTCCCTCGTGCGGCAAGCGGCTGGGGATTAGCACCTGGTACTGATGATCAGTGAACCACGCGAACAACGCGCGAAGATCGACCTCATCCGACTCGTTCTCGTGTGGACCACTTTCAAACAGGATCAATGGACGGCAGCGAGCAATCAAGGACTCGGCCCCGTGCAGCGCAGCCAGTTCCGCCCCTTCAATATCCATTTTGATCACATCAATCTGATGCTGATCAAGTGACAGGCTGTCGATGCGTCGCAAGGGTACGTGGAACTTACGAAGTTCGCTCGCACGGTCGTGTGCAGCATGGACGGCCAGTGAACTGCAGCCCGGCGCACCGGGGTCGTCCGCGAACAGAACTTCGCCGTCATGGTCGCCAACGGCACAATCGAAAACCGTAATTCTCGGAAACGATTTGCGCAAGTGTGCCGCTTTGTCCGGAACGGCCT
>JAGQPK010000919.1 GCA_020426755.1 Planctomycetales bacterium | reverse complement strand
CCCGGACGTGATTCTGGTCGGCGAAATGCGGGACTTGGAAACGATTGAAACAGCAATCACCGCTGCGGAAACGGGCCACGTGGTGTTCGGCACCTTGCATACCAACAGTGCTCAGGGCACCGTCAACCGAATCATCGACGTGTTCCCCACGAACCAGCAGGACCAGATTCGAACTCAGTTGTCCACGTCCATTATCGGCGTGTTGGCCCAAACACTCGTGCCGCGCATCGGTGGCGGCCGCTGTGCCGCCTACGAATTGCTGGTTGTCACGCCGGGTATTGCCAACCTGATTCGTGAAAACAAGACATACCGGATCACCTCATCCATCCAAACGGGTGCGAAGCACGGCATGATCCTGATGGACGATTCGCTGTTTAACCTGTGGCGAGACGAGAAAATCACCATTGAAGATGCGCTCGCCAAAGCTCAAACGCCGGACGACTTGGCCAAACGCATCGCCAACGCCCAGAAAGGCATTTTCGACGACGACAACGACGCGGCCGACGGAGCCAAGGGCGCGGGCGGCGGCGGCCACTAAGGCCGACGACCCGCCTGACGGCAAGTAATCGCAACAGACAACGACCAACTCCTCACGCAACGACGACATAACACGCTATGGCAATTCGACGAATCGGACAAATCCTGGTTGACCTTGGCTTCATCAACGATGAGCAACTGGAGATGTTGCTGGAAGAGCAGCGCCGCCATCCGGGTGAATTGCTGGGCAAGATCGCGGAAGAGATGGGACTGGTGACTGACGATCAGGTGACCCTGGCGTTGGCGGAACAGATGTCGATGCAAGTCGTCAAACTGCCGGAGCTCCAAATCACGCCAGAAGTTCTCGGTCTGATCACCGAACCCATGGCACAGCTCTACCGCGTCATCCCGATCAAGCTCGAAGGCAACGCCTTCACGCTGGCCACCTGCGATCCGCAGAACTTGGCGATCCAGGACGAGTTACGTACGTTCTTGGGCTACGACATTCGCTTGGTGATCTGCACCGAACGTGAGATCCTGGCGGCGATCGAGAAGTATTATGCCAGCGCATCAGAGACGTTCGAAAGCCTGGTTAGCGACCTGGAAGACGATGACGATCTGGAACGCGCTGCGGCGTCACTCGCCGGCGGCGGCCCGATCGACATCACCGGCGCGGAAGCCCTAGCCGATAGCGCGCCTGTCCGCAAATTGCTCAACATGGTCCTCCTGTTAGCGATCAAGGATCACGCCAGCGATATTCACTTGGAACCTTTCGAAGATGAATTCCGCATCCGTATCAAGGCGGACGGCGTGCTCTACGAAATGGTGCCGCCGCCGCGTCACTTGGCATTCGCCATTACGACGCGGATCAAAGTGATGGCAAATCTGGATATCGCCGAACGTCGTCTGCCGCAAGACGGTCGTATTGAATTGACTGTCGGCGGTCACCCGGTCGACTTGCGCGTCAGTGTGCTCCCTACGATGTTTGGGGAAAGCGTCGTGATGCGAGTGCTCGATCGAACCGTGGTGTCACTCGACTTGACCAAGGTCGGCATGGACGAACGGACTCTAGTTGAGTTCCGCAAAGTCATGAAAAAGCCGAACGGCATCATCTTGGTCACGGGTCCGACGGGGTCCGGTAAGACGACGACGCTGTACTCCGCGCTCAGCGAACTCAATGAGATCACGGAGAAGTTAATCACGACGGAAGACCCGGTCGAATACGACATCGAGGGCATCATTCAGATTCCCATCGATGCCGACATCGGTAATACGTTTGCCCAATGCTTGCGTGCGATTCTGCGGCAAGATCCCGACAAGATCCTGGTCGGTGAGATCCGCGATACGGAAACGGCGGAAATCGCCGTGCAGGCTTCGTTAACGGGGCACACCGTCTTCAGCACACTCCACACGAATGACGCCCCCAGTACGGTGACGCGTCTGCGTGACATGGGCATCCCGCCGTTCTTGATCACAGCGACGGTCGAAGCCATTCTCGCACAACGCCTCGTACGCCGTGTTTGCGCTAACTGCCGCGAGCCGGTCAAGACATCTGACGACATCCTGTCACAACTGTCGATGACCCGCAAAGATCTGGGCGACCGCACGTTCTACCGCGGCAAAGGCTGCGACAAGTGCAACAACACCGGATACAAAGGCCGCGTCGGTCTGTTTGAGTTGATGATCATGAACGACGACTTGCGGGAAATGGTCCTCAAGGGATCGTCAACCGACGAAATGCGCGACGCCGCACGTGGCTACGGCATGGTCACACTACGCGACAGCGGCATGGCCTTCGCCTACGAAGGCGTGACGACAGCCGAAGAAGTGATTCGCGAAACGATTGTAGATGGTTAGAGCAGTTAAGTAGTTCGCCGAAAGGCGCTAGCCGCGGTTCTCAGCATGGAAAAGTCAGCGGCGGCGCGAACCGACGCTAGCGCGTTGCGGCGAACTAAGAACACAACGACGAACGACGCACACGATCGCAGTCCGATCAAACAACGAATTGAACGATTAACGATTTCTTGACGAGGTATTCTC
>JAGQPK010000918.1 GCA_020426755.1 Planctomycetales bacterium | reverse complement strand
TACCAATCGTTCAATCTATCTCGATCCCCAGCCGGGTCAGCGTCCCGATGACAATGAGCGAATCCCAGGTCGCCCAACGAATCCGGCTCGCCCGGATGCCAACGTACGACCGCAAGTGTTGCCGCTTCAACTGCGGGTCCTCGTCTCATTTCCCAAACCGGCGAAGCCAGGCCAACCCGCAGGCGAGACAACGGTTGCCGCGTCGGGCGCCAACCTTGCCATCACACAAAACGGAAAAGTCGTCTACTCCGGACGAGCAGACAACAACGGATACCTGGGCACCAACTTGCCTCAAGGCAACTACGTTGTGCAGATTACTCACGGCAACATTCGCCACAGCGAGCCGGTGTCGCTTGTCGACCAGCGAGTCCGTAAGACGATTACAATTCAATCCAACGCAGCATTGCTTGCCCCCGATCGCGTGCAATGACGTTAGGCGCAGGATGAATAAGCGCGGCCGCACAGAGATCTTGACAAGGGCCTCGCCGACTTCCAACCAGAAGCGTTGCAGCACAAAGCGAGTAACGCTGCACAGTCAAGTCGCATACTTACTCACGACTCATTCGCCTTTGTGGCGTAGCTAACTGAGCGACACCGCGCCCTCTTTCGATCGTCACCATGGAGCAACCGACCACGGCGTAGTATTGTGGTATCTAAACTCAGTGGATCCCAGAGCCTGTCGCGCGGGTGCCATTCCGCCAGCTCCAACCAATTCATCGAGTCGAGTTGCCGTTTGGCGTATGAAATAGGACCAAGATGGTGCGTTTGTTTCCAATTCGCAAGGGATCTCGGTTCGGGCTCGCTGATGAGTCCGGCGTTACGATTATCGAGCCAGCGTACGCAAGGACTGGTCGTTCCGTGGACGGCGTTGCGCTGCTCATCAATGATGACAGCTTTGCGTTCTACTCGGTTGCAGCGGCAACGATCAGCCACTTTTTTCCATTCACCGCAGAGGAGTGGACGTTCAGTCACGGTCGGCTCCCAGTGAGTCACACTTCGGACGACTTGTACGGCTACTTCGATCTTGGCGGCCATTTGTGCATTCCCTGCAAATTTCCTGAGGCGTCACCGTTTGATGCTCATGGGGCGATCGTGCGCTGTGCTGAAGACGAACTCAACTATCGCCGCATCGATCGCGCAGGCGAATTGACCGGGCAGCCGTACGCAAGTCTTCGCCGTTTCCATCCCCAAGGCTGCATGACAGGCGGTCGGCTCGCCCGCGGCGACCGCCACATGGTTCTCGTCGACGCCAGTGGTGATGTCGTCGGAAAGCATTCGTACTTGGAAGTGTGGCAGGAACACGAGAACTTGATTCCCGTACGGTTTTCCGAAACACAGATTGGTTGGATCGACAAGCAAGGCACGGAAGTGCGCCGCTTCCACGGTAGTGGCATTGGGAATCACTTTGAGTCAGGTCTTGTCCCTGTGGAAAGCGACAAGGGGAAGTGGGGACTGATGAACGTGGACACCGAATGGGTCGTCGCACCCACTTTCGACTTTGTGGAATCCGTCGGCCCCAGTCGGTTCCTCCTGGGCAATGAGCACAACGACCGGCGTGAAGTGCGCCTCGCAGACGCCTGCGGGCATTGGCTCGGACAATCAACGTTTAGCTGGATCGACTACTTCATCGACGGGTACGCCATGGTTTTTCGCGATACTGAAGACGAAGTGTCAGAGTACAATTTCGTTTCGATGAGCGGCGAGTTAGCTGCGCCAGCGTGGATCTAGTTCACAAAGGCATGCGCGATCGCGCTGTCGCTTACCCTAACAGTAGAATTCGTTGATATCGTTGAACCGAGCCGTAACAACTGACTGAAGATGACTGGATCAGGTTGAATTGCAACGGGCCACGACGGATGACGATGACGAATTGGTAGACGTGATGTTCGATGCGGCCCGGTATCGGTATGGTGCCAGCCTGGATACAGAAGCGCAACGCGAGGCCGTGTCCCACGACCGTGTAGCAGTCCCCACAACGAAGATTCGAGAGCATGCTGCGTCACGTCAGGCACGCAGTTAGCTTGATTGTCGTTGCGATACGTGCAACTTCAAAGCTTCACACGCAATGGGGCACAGTTTTGCACCTGCATCTTTGTCAATAATCGAGAAGACTTCATCTAGTTCAAGCTGACGCTTTCGGTAAGGTCGTTTTGCCGAAAGTGCATCGAAGATGTCCGCCACGCACAGCGCCCTAGCTTCCGTGGAAAGTTCATCGCCAGTGAGACCGAGGCTGTAACCGCTGCCATCGAGCTTTTCATGATGGGCAGCGGCATCGTCGGCGAAGTTGCGAAAACACGGAACCAACTTCAGAATGCGCCGCGTGTGATCAACATGCGTTTTCATCTGAGCGAACTCGTCATCCGTGAGCTTGTCAGGCTTGTCGAGAATCATGTTCGACACACCGAGCTTGCCGATATCGTGAAGCAACGCGGCACGACGCCAGTAACGAGTCTGCTCACTTGAGTATCCGTACTGCTGAAGAATCCCAACCACCGCCTCGGCGACGCCCACTGAATGT
>JAGQPK010000917.1 GCA_020426755.1 Planctomycetales bacterium | reverse complement strand
GTGGACACGTCGCCATAACCGAGATCGTCAGCAAAGATCACCACGAAGTTAGGTGTCGCGGCCGGCAGCGTCGCCGCGAACAGCATTAACGTCAGAAGTGAGACGGCGGAGCGGGAAACCAACCGACAATCGCGCCAGCAGGTCTGAAAATGCAGGAACATATGAACTCTCCTCGTGGTCAAGCGAGACGATCTTCGACCGTACTTGAGACGGCGTCGACGGTCGACCGGGTGCAGATCGTGAACAAGCAGTATGCAGATCCAAACTCGCACAATCAAGCTAGAGAGTCCGTCAATGCGCATTCGACACGCTCGCAACAACTTCGCCACGATGATCTGAGGCTGGCGCCCGAACGGCACATGCAGCATGCATCACGGGTTCGTGCATTCGTGCATTCTTGCTCAGAACTGTGGAGCTCAGAATTAGAATTGCCTTGAGAGGCCAATCACGTTGAATCAGCGCGACTGCTATTCATCAACCTGATGAACTGGGGGCGAGATCTGCTTAATCAGCTGAGCCTGCGTCATTGCCAGGAGATCGATCGCAATATCGGCCACAATCGTCCGGCCCTTCGTCAACCACGCGGCAGCGAACGCCCACACCGCGATCCATTCCAACCAAAACAAGAGATGATAGTGATTCGCCAATTGCTTCCAATCCGGCGGAAGCAAAAACAGATACACCCCCATGGCGAACATACTGACGAGGATCACGATCCCGCTAGTACGATACACGAACGCACGTTGCTGCTCATGCGGTTCCAGCTCGCGGTTCATCGATGTCGATGATGGGAAGTGATAGAGCGAATAGAACGATAACGTTAGAAAGAAGGCGCCGCCGCACAGCGTATGTAGATAGCCCACGATTGATCTTTGTTGCAGCGGATCACTATGCGGATCGAGTGGAAACAAGGCGATACCGATGGCGAACAGACATCCCAGGTTCGCCGTCCAGTTTTCGACCCAGTCGTTACCACGATAGCAGAACAAGAAGATGCCGATTGCGAAGATTGTCCCCACGAACACGTCCCGCAGCGGCGTGTAGTAGTAGCTACTCAGATTGTCTTGAAACCGAATTCCAAAAACGAGCCAACCAATTGGCCCTAGTATGATCGGCAGTAGCAAACCGCTAATGCCAATCGCACGTCGGACGCCGATGTAGGACAGCACTAGCGGTTGTGTTGAGTATGGGATGTCTCTGAGCACGGTGATACTGCGCGACAACGTGATATAGAAGCCTAACGCATGCGATAATCAGGTTGCATGCGCACGCGCCGCCAATCAAAAGACATGTTTGTAGTCGTATCCATGGCGGATGTACTTGCGGTCGGCTTCGTAGTCGCCGTCGTAATCGGCTTCCAGACGATTTTCCAGCTCGTCGTTCCACTCCAGATCGGAGCCGTAACGGCTTTGCGCGGTATAGCCAAAGCGAAAGGCCTGTTCGCGATTCTCGAATGCATCGTCGGAACCCGTCATCTGTTTGACCGTATCGTCGATATCTTGGTTCATGTCACGATTTCCGTCGACACCGAAGTCCGCTTTCGTTTGCTCCCAGTCGTTAGCAAAAGCCCGCTTGACCCGCTCCCATGTGCTGAGTTCTTGTGTCGTGTAGCTGACCATAATTCTCTCCTTGATCCAGAATCCAAACACGGATGAACCGAAACCGATGGTCTACGTTGCTACCGACGTGCCAACTGGCAAAGTAATTCAGTGCCGATCCGAGATACTGCAATTGCCCGTCCCTGCAGTACAGGTGGCGGTCCGTGCATCGGACGCCGGAGAATTTTAACGGTGCGAGCGACGGTCAGATTGAGCGTTGTACAAGCTAGGCTTGGTCACATCTTTGCCAGGCGATCAACTAACGCCCGGACCGCAACCAGCCGGTGCCGACGGCTGCGATCCGTTCCAGAAGTTGCATTATGGGCTAGTTCTTGGCCACCGCGCCTGTTTCAGTGGCCTCCACGGTGAGTTCTAGTTCCTGATCGCTCAGCTTCGCCTCAACGACTCTCAGTTTCAGCTCGCGCTTCTGCTTCAAATCGAACGTCAGCGTGGGCGGTGTCGTCGAAAGGTCGAGCTGGGTGCCGTTGTGTCCCTGCCCCACCTGCCCCACCATGAGCTTGGCAATACGATCGATAGGCAGGGGCACTCGACCGATATGCAGACTGTTGATGTCGAACACGAGGTGATCAGGGGCAATGTGCGGCGTGAGTCCAAGGCTACAGATGAGTGAGAATCGCTCGGACTTCAGCCGAGCCGACAGCGTCATGCGATCTTGCGTAAAACTCACACGCGGATCCACAAGCTGCTCGCCTGGCATACTTGGCAGTTCCTTCGCAATCCACGCATTCAATTCGTCCTGGTGAATTTTCTGAGTTGTCCGCGTGTGACCGCGATCCAGCTCGTCCATCAACGCGGCCCAGACATCAGGGGCAAACCGATCTCGCGCCTTGGGTTCGCGACGAAGTTGGATTCGCTGTTCCGGAGTCAAACCGACATTGGCGATTCTTAACAAAGTCTGTG
>JAGQPK010000916.1 GCA_020426755.1 Planctomycetales bacterium | reverse complement strand
GTCCTAAACCGTCACCAGTCGACAACTCATTCGGATAATCAACCGTTTCGCAAACCCAGAGTCGCCCGCGTTCGTCCCAGTTCATCGCGATTGGCTTGCCACTCAAACCGGCAGCGGCCGACGACGGTTGCGAACCCGTTGGCCAATTCGAGTCGCCTTCCTTCGCCCAAATCGACAGCTTCAGCCCGGACGGCGTCGAGTACGCTTTGAGCGACGCTTCCGCCGGCAACGGGTTCTGCATCTTCGTCAAAGGTTCGCCTTGCGTTCCCCAACGTTCACCCGGCGTGTAATTCGGAATCTTCGCGCCGACATCCGTAAAGCTGAACGCGGCCTCGTCGAGTTCCGGTGCTGACATCTCCGGAGTAGTGAACTCTCGATTTGCCGCGACAACGGCCTGGGGCATAACAGCGGCAGCGCTGGAATCGTCGGCACCTTGCGCGCTGAGCAGCGGAAGCGGGAGCAGCAAGAGTGTTAAGAAGATTGAAACTCTAGGAGCATTCATTGCATTGCCTGCAGAAGATTTGGCTCGTGCCTAACCATCGTGGTCAAGGCATGAACAAGAACGGGCAGCCGCACGAAGCGCGGCCGGGGACGGGCGGTCGACGCTGCCCCGTCAACGCACGTCCAATCGTGCGAACACGGGACACTCGCACAGAGCGTCCACGTCACATTGCTATTGTGCCGGCCTCGCGGCATCACGATCAAGGAGAAATCGCGCAAAGCGATGTAGATATTTTACACATCAGATGCGTATACTCAGAGACGACGTCCCAGTGGCCCTAATGCTGTTCGTCGACGCACATTTCGCGTCGCGATGCCATGGCGTTGCTAATAAACAACTTAAATAGATCGACTCACCACCCTTGAATAGGCAGATTCGGGGCCATCAGTCGCGGTCTCGCCTGCCACTCCACCCGCAACTGCGACATCCGTGCGCCATCCATCCGGTGCAATTCCGGAGAATTTTGACACCCGCGGCTCGACACCCGGAACCCCTCATGCATCGACGCTCCGTCGCCCTACTGATTGAGACTTCCAACGGTTATTGCCGTGGTTTGCTCGAAGGCATCACCGCCTTTGCCCGGACGCGTGGCAACTGGTCGATTCACCTGAACGAGCAGGAGCGCGGCGCCCGACCGCCAGCCTGGTTAAGTGATTGGAACGGCGACGGAATCATTGCGCGAGTGGAAACGGATCAGATCGGGCTGCGGCTCAAGAAGCTCCGCGTGCCCATCGTCGACTTGAGTGCCGCCCGCCACTTGCCCGGCATCCCCTGGGCGGACACGCAGGACCGAGCGATCAGTCGCTTGGCAGTCGAACATTTTCGCGATCGCGGGTTCACCAACTTGGCCTATTGCGGTGATCCGGGCTTCGCCTGGTCAAACTCGCGACGCGACTACTTTCGCCAAGAAGTCGCATCAGCCAACTGCCAGTTCTATGAATGCCAACTCACGCACCGTTACGACCCGTCATACAAATGGGATCGCGTCCGCAAGTCATTGGCCGCTTGGCTCGACACGATTCCGCGTCCCGCCGGCATCATGGCCTGCAACGACTATCAAGGCCAACTCATCCTGGACGTCTGTCGCTCCAACAACATCGCCGTCCCCGAAGAAATCGCCGTGCTGGGCGTCGACAATGATGAACTGATCTGCAAGCTCTGTCAGCCGCAACTCTCAAGCGTCATCCCAGACACCTACCGCACCGGCTTTGAAGCTGCGGAACTACTGGAACGGATGATGAACCATGAACAGATCGATTCCGACGCGCGCCTGATCACTCAACCGCTGGGTGTGCGGCAGCGCGAATCAAGCGATACGATTGCGATTGGTGACAAAGAAATCGCACAGGCGCTAATCTACATTCGTCGCCACGCACACGAGAACATACGCATCGCCGATGTCCTGCGCCAATGCTCTATCTCGCGTCGCGCACTCGAGCATCGCTTCCTCAATCTCGTTGGACACACGCCACACGAAGAAATCAACCGCGTGCGTATGCAGAAGATCAAACAACTGCTTGAAGAGACTGACGACTTGATGGCAGACATCGCCAAACGAACCGGTTTCGAACATCCCGAGTACATGACCGCCGCGTTCCGTCGCAACGTCGGTATGACGCCCAGTGAGTATCGAGCCCAGCGCCGCAGCAAAACGTGAACATTGATTTAGGAATGACGCTTTAGGATCTTCGATTTTTGCAGTGAAAAACAGTGAAATCCTCACTCCGAAATCCGAAATCCGAAATCCGAAATCCGAAATCACTTTAAGCTCCGGCAAACACCGCGTCTGCATTTTCGGCAGCGATCTTCTTTTCGCCGCGACCACTCATGGCTGCCGCGATAAGAGCATCATCCACAGCGGTGCTGGAAACTGCTGCTCTCGCCGGCCCCGCCACGCTATCGACCGAATACGCTCCGGTTTGAAATGCTCGCACCAAATCACTCGAATTGAAATCGCCATCGCAATTCCAATCACCTTCGGACCAACGCGAGTTGCCTTCGACGCTGTCTTCATACTCACCGGCCTGGA
>JAGQPK010000915.1 GCA_020426755.1 Planctomycetales bacterium | reverse complement strand
CAGACCGACAAGATACTCGTGTCGAGTGAACTGTTGCAGCCGCGCGAAAGCCAGACGTTAGTTTTCAACGCACCGCAACAGCCGGGCATCTATCCGTACGTCTGTACCTACCCGGGGCACTGGCGCAGAATGTTCGGTAAGCTGATTGTTGTTGAAGATCTGGATGACTTTGCTGAGCAAGGCGATGCCTATCTGACGGCAAAAGGGCTTGCACCGGCGGATGAGTATTTGAAAATGATTCGACCCGCGCGAGCATGGCAGTTGGCCGATTTGCAGCCCGCCTTAGACGAGTTTGCTCACGGCCGTTCGTATTCGGCCGGCAAACGCATGTTCCAAGTGGCCACGTGTGTGTCCTGCCATCGACTAAAAGGTGAAGGCAATGAGTTCGGGCCGGACTTGTCCAAATACGATCCAAAGTGGCAGCCTGCTCAATTGCTGAAACATATGGTCGAACCATCGGCGGAGATTAACAAGGATTACCAGACGCAGACGTTTGAACTGACTTCTGGACAAGTCGTGACTGGTTTGGTCGTATCTAGCGATGCCACGACGTTGAAAGTGGTCGAGAATCCGCTGGCTAGTGTCGAACCGCGTACGATCGCGCGACAAGATGTCGATTCGCAGGCAGTGTCAACCAAGTCGCTCATGCCAGAAGGGCTGCTCGATCGGCTGACTCGCGAAGAGATCATGGATTTGCTGGCGTACATCTACTCGAGAGCCGATCAACAGCACGAGATCTATCAGGAGGATGGTCACGCGCATCATCACCATTAGAAAAGGTAGTGGTAACACATCAGTAACCCATTGATAATGCATTGATAGCGCATTAATAGAATAGCGTAGTGTCGATGAATCGCTTTTCGGGGTTGATTAACGCTTGCGCAACATCGAAAATCGACAAGTCACGAAATAGCGATTCAGTCCGAACCGCATTCTGGAACTAAAAATATCGGAGCGATCTAGACGTGAAGAACTCGCATGTAAGTCGTAGGCAATTTCTCAATCGCACCGTCGGAGCGGCCGTTGCCGCAGGTGCTGCCCCTTATGTTTGGCTGCCGTCGGCACGAGGCGCAGCGAATGACCAATTGAACATCGCTTGCATTGGTGTTGGCGGGCGCGGGTCGGATATCGGGCATCAAGCCGGTCGCCTCTTCAATATGGTGGCTTGTGCCGACGTATATCGCGACAATGCCGAGAAGTTTGCGTCGAAGTATGACGGCAAGTGTGAAGTCTACACGGACTATCGCAAAGTGCTGGACCGCGAAGACGTCGATGCGATTACATGCGGAACGCCCGATCACTGGCACGTTCGCATTGCCATTGATGCAATGGAAGCTGGCAAGCACGTCTATTGTGAAAAGCCGCTCACCTTGACTATTGAGGAAAGTCGCTTAATCCAGGATGCGGTCAAGAAAACAGGTAAGACGTTCCAAGTCGGCACGCAGCAACGCAGCGAGTTTGGCCAGATGTTTTTGAAGGCCATCGCCATCGCACGCAGCGGAATGCTGGGTGATAAGTTGCACGCTGTTAGTTCGGTTGGACCGGCGACCGCTGGCGGGCCGTTCCCGACAGAAGCGCCCCCGGCGGCACTCGACTTCAATTTCTGGTTGGGCCAGACACCGAAAGTGGATTTCTGCTCGCGCCGCATTGGTTGGGATTTCCGCTGGTGGTTGGAATACTCCGGCGGCCAGGTCACCGACTGGGGTGTCCATCACACGGACATCGCCATGTGGGCTTTGGGTGGTGACGAAATGGGGGTCGTCCAGGCCGAAGGCAAAGGTACCTTCCCAGGAATTCCGGATGGTACGGACATGGTCGCGTTCCTCAACGGCAAGACAAAGTTGCCGCAGCAATTTAATGTTGCTCAGACGTTCGACTGCGACTTGACGCTGGCCAATGGCAACACCATCAAGTTGGTGAGTGATCGCAACGAGCTGCTGCTGGAAGGCGAGAAGGGTCGACTGCGTGTGAATCGTGGTAGCCTGACCGGCAAGATTGTGGAAGATATCAACGCCGATCCTAAGCAAAAGGAGTGGCTTGACGAGGAAGTCCATAAGCTCTATCGCAACATGCCGATCCAAGGCCACATGGCGAATTTCCTGCATTGCATCAAATCGGGCGACAAGCCGATCAGCGACGTGTGGACGCACTGCAATTCAGTTAATGCCTGCCACATGGCGAACATCGCGATGTTCGTTAAACGCAAGTTGCAATTCGATCCCACCACGTACCAGTTCGTGGGAGACGAGGAAGCCAATCGCTTCTTGTCACGCGAACGGCGTGACGATTGGGGGTAAGTTCGCCAATACAGCGTTCGCACGCAGATTTCGTCGCAAAGTTCGTCGCAACGCGTTAGCGTCGGTTACACCCGGCGCTAACGTCGCGCTGTGGTTCCCCCTCCCGTCGATAGCCTCCATTTCGTGCAACTCGACACCGGGAGGGGGCAGGGGGACTCGTCGTACCACACATCTTTGCTATCACGTTCTACGACGCGAATTGCTCCCCCTCCCGCAATCGGCTCTCCACTTTATGTCGCG
>JAGQPK010000914.1 GCA_020426755.1 Planctomycetales bacterium | reverse complement strand
ATCGAAGCATTCGTACAAGCCGCCAACGCAATCCGCGCCGGCCACAAACTACCGAGCGACTTTCACGACGAACTGGCGACCGCTCACCGTACCCTGGCCGTGACCGCAGTCCTGGAAGCGGGCCGACTGAGCCTCGATAACGACGGCCGCCGAGTTACCATCGATTATGACGAAGACGGCCAGGTGTTGTTGCTCAGATTTTAGGAGCTAGCAACTAGTGGCTAGTAGGAACTGGAAACTGGCGTCTAGTCTCTAGTCTCTAGCTCCTAGCTCCTAGCTCCTAGCTCCTAAATATAGACTCGCCGATTATAGATGTACCATTCGATCAACAGCACGATTAGTGCGGCGATGAGTAGCAACTTCCAGCCTTCACGCCGCTTAACTTGTAGCGCCGCCGCGCGCTGAATGTCATCATCTTTCGTCTGCAGGATCTCGGCCGGCGGCAAGTTACTCTCGACGACGTCAAACAGATTCACGGCGAACCGCTGCGACACATCTTTGTCATCACCAGCCTTCACCGTGTAAGTCCCCACCGTGTCGGTTTGCCCAAACACGAACGTATTGCTCGCTCCGCGAGGAATGCGATACGACTCGCCGTTGGGTGCCCCGACCGTGATCTCTTCGACCGGATTGTCCGTGCGCAATGTGACAGGCTGACCGGGTTGAGTGAACGACTGATTCGCCTCGATCAGCGAGCCGCCCAAGTAGGTGAGCACGTTGCCGATGAACACCGGAAAGCTGACACGAATGGGCCAGTCGGTATTGGCAAACCGCTCTTGCTTTTCATCAATCCCGACGATCGAAAAACTCTGTACCAAGTCTTCAAATCCATCGCGGGGAGCGATAGCAATCAGCGAACCGACATGGCTTTCCAGCAGCGAAGTGCCGCCGGCGGGAATCACCAACGGCTGTGCCTCCACAATCATCTTCAAATCACCCATCTCGACGTAACGCATCAACGGGTGAGTGCGTTCCGTATCGATGATTTGCGGTAGCGATTGTTTCTCTTCGACTGACCAGCGGTCGCCCGGAGGCAACTCGCCAATAAAGTACGTGTTGCACGCCGGCATCGAATCAGGTCGACACTGATCGTAGATGATCACGTCGTAAACGCTGCTCGCCGCCTGCTGCTTGTAGGTGTCCGACGCCAAGTAGTCGGTGCCCTGCACTTGGATGTCGGCGAGGGTCTTGGAAAACTCCGTTCGCAAAACGGTCTCGAGCGCGTCGTTTTGCGGAGTAACCAACAACACTTGCGCTCGACTACGCGGGTTGAGCCCCACGAAAGCAACGTTATCTAGCGCCAACGCGTCGCCCGAGTCCAACTCAAGCCGTACCTCGCCACCGTCGATCGTGTCCATCGTGAACTCAACACCGCCAACGTCACCGGCGTCGAGTTTAACTTGCACGGCATCCAACAAATGCCGATCGGGCGAATACAAAACCAGATTCGCCGTGACGTTCACCTCGCTCTTGCCGAAATTCTGCAACTGGCCGAACAACTGGATTTTGCCAGGCAAGTCGGGTGTACTCGCTGCACTGAATGCCATAATGCCGACGTTAGCGGCGTCAGCGTCTCCCACGGGTATGTAGGTCGGTGAAAGATTGCCAAGTGTGAACTGTGGAATCGTCCGATAACGTCCGTCACTGAAGATGATCAGATCGGCAGGCAGCGCGTCGGCTGCGGCGACATCGGTGTCTTCCGCCGCCAGGCGTCCCGGATTGGCCAAGCCGGCAGCCACGCGTACCGCTTCATCCAAATCACTGGGACGCTGCGTCGGTGCAATGGCCTCGATCTTCCGTTTCAGCGCTCGACGATTGTCTGTAAATGACTGCTCAACAATCGGTCGATCGGAAAAACTGATCACCATGGCCACATCGCCCGACTTCAAATCGTTGTCGATGATGTTCAAGATCTGCTGTTTCGCTAACTCCAACCGCGACGGCGCAACATCCGTAGCGCTCATACTGGCGGACGTGTCGACCAGAAAGATCTTGCGATCGCGTTCGAATTGAGTTCCCTCCCAGCTCGGACGCCAACATGCCAGTATCGCCAACAGCAAAAGCAACAGTTGCAGAAAGAGCAACAGATTCTGACGCAGCTTCTGCCAGATACTGTTGACGTGCAAGTCCTCGATCGTGCGATGCCATAGAAACGTACTCGGCACTTCAATCGGATGTCGCTTCAACTTCAAGAAATACAACAGGACGACTGCTGGCGGAATTGCCAATAGCGTCAACCACTGCCAACCGGTCAAGGTGCCGCGCAACGGCGACGTGAGCCAATCCGTCAAACCGTTCATCGCACCAGCCCTCGCCGTCGCAAGTATTGAGTGACGAGCGTCGTGACCGGCACGTCGGTGTTGGCCAAAATGTAGGTCATGCCGCGACGGTTGCAGAACTCACGAGCACCATCGATGAAGGCAGCGAGCGTCCGGCGGTAGCGGTCCAGCAGCGGACGACTGACGGTCACTTCCGCCACGTCGGCATCTTCCGCGTCGACAAGTTTCAAGTCGCCGGCCAAATCGGGATCGACTTCGGCCGGAGAGAG
>JAGQPK010000913.1 GCA_020426755.1 Planctomycetales bacterium | reverse complement strand
ATCATCGGTGCGGATGTGTTCATCGGTGTTTCGACCGCCAATGTGCTCGCAGGGTCTGATGTGCAACGGATGGCGGAGGATCCGATCGTGTTTGCTCTGGCGAATCCCAATCCCGAGATATCTCCAGAGGAGGCACTGCCTTACGCGCGGATTGTCGCCACTGGGCGTTCCGATTATCCAAACCAAATCAACAATGTGCTCTGTTTTCCTGGCCTCTTCCGCGGCATTCTCGACGTCCGCGCACAGCGCATTGTCCCAGAGATGAAGATCGCAGCCGCTCAAGCCATTGCAGACATTGTGCCCGAAGGGGATTTACGCCCAGATTATATCGTCCCCAGTGTTTTTGACCGCCGTGTAGCCCAGGCGGTAGCCAACGCCGTCGCGCAGGTGGCCACGGACATTGGCTTGGCGCGACGGCAATGCAAGGCCATCAGCATTCCGTAAGCATTTGCCAGAGCTGCGCGGGGTAAGATCTATTTTCTAGTTTTGGACCGTCGCGAAAAACTAGAAACTGGACCTGCCCCGGATCTTCCCGTGTGTATGTAATCGAAGTTTCGGGTAAGACACAGATCTTCAAGATGGACACTACGTCGAGTCGCTTGGTATCTCGCGTGTGGGCGAACCGGTCTACGCGACACCAGCGTTCGTTCAAGATAAAGTGTTCGTGCGTGGTCTAGATCATCTGTCTTGCGTTGGTGATCAGACCGAGTGAGTGACGCAGTCGCACCTCGACAGCTACGAAATGCGAACCGCGAAAGCGCGAAACAGGGGAAATATACCGTCCGAATTGTCTTGCGAGGATACAATGTTTCAGAGCTCGTCACGCATCGCTGCCTGTCTACTGCTTGTCGCCGCCACGCGCGCCGTCTCAGCACAGGAGTCGCCACAGCGTGCGTTTGATCATCACGTCCACGTTCTCAGTCCGCGTTTGATCGCCGATTGGAAGTCATTGGGGATGGCGTTTTCACGACCCGATGATTCGTACACGGAGCCGGTTGGGATCATGTCGCAGGCCGAAATTGATGGCGCCTGCTTGATTTCCATGGCGCACCTGTATGCGACGGAAGACTTTCGCGCGATCTGCCCAACGCAGGATTTGGAACGACGACTGGTCTCAGCCGAGAACGATTTCGTGGCGGTGTCGGTGGCACGAAGTCCAGGTAAGCTGGTTGGATACTATTCCGTCAACCTGCTGAGAGACTATGCATTCGACGAATTGAAGCGCTGCCGAGCGAATCCGAACCTGACCGGCCTCAAACTGCATCTACCCGCGTGTGGGCTCGAATTAGAAAACCAGGAGCACCTGAAGCGCCTCACGGAAGTGCTAAGTTGGGCGGAACAAGAGCGCGCACCCGTACTGCTTCATCTTACGGCGGGTGAAGACGTCGATTTAGAGCGCGCGTTGTGGTTCTGGCAAAGCGTGATTGAACCGCATCCGCGTCTGGAGATTCAGCTAGCTCACTTGGGATCGGTCGGCGGATTCAATGGTTCTTCCGAGAGTATCCTTGTGGGCTACCAACTCCGTGCGCTAGCAAATCCGGCATTCCGGCAAATGTCGATTTACTTCGATTTGTCCGGCGCAATCATCGTCGACAACCCAGAGATCCCGGCAACCAGCGACGAAAGATGCCGCCGACTGTCCGAGTTGATGCTACGAATCGGCGTAGATCACTTTCTGTTTGCGAGCGACTACCCGGTGTTTTCCATCGCGGAAACTCGCGCCAGTCTCGTCGATCGCTTAGCACTGCCACCCGATGATCTACGAACGTTATTCGCAACTCGCGCGCGTTGTGTCATGGCCGAAACCGAACGCGACTAGAAAACGCGAATGACGCGAAATGGATCGCTGGGCGCAGACAGGGGGACGCTCGATTAGCGGCGGAAGGTGAGCCGTGTGCGTGAAGCACGCACGTCGACGAACAATGCGATTTCGCGTCGTTCGCTTCTTCGCGATCAAACGCATGAAGGCCAACACGCGATTGTCTCTAAGCTCAGGACGCCGGTTGGCACGCAGTCTGTATATCACGGATCGACTTACTATGCGTTCGACGACATGCCGGACCATTTTTCAGACACCGACCGACGAATGGAAGAGAGGCTGACAAAACTATTTGCAAAATGATTTCACAGTACATACAACGATGTGGCGAAAACGTGGATGGCACGACCTTGGGGAGTTGTCATCAAGACGTTCGCTTCGGTAACAGAGAATGTCGGGTGCATGCTCTTCACACTGGCATCTTACGGAAATGGGCGACCGATGCGATTACGATTCAGAGCAGTTGCTTGGGTGGTGCTATTGGCGACTCTTAGCGGCGGGATTGCCAATGCAGGGTTGTTCAAAATGGATTTTGGTTCCTTGGAGAATGATAACAATGGGATTGAACTCGACGATTGGGATACGTTTCCGACGTTTGATTTCGCCGAGTTCGACGATGAAATTGCCACATGGACGCTGACGGATTTTGCCGCGAGTGGTGACAACGATGTGACACTCACCATCTTGGATAACGAAGCACTCGCTGATGAGTTCAGTTCTCCCGCCTTAGGCATGATCC
>JAGQPK010000912.1 GCA_020426755.1 Planctomycetales bacterium | reverse complement strand
AATTTTGAATATCGAATTTTGAATATCGAATATCGAAGTACAGTCCGCTCGGCGCTCGCCACGGTTTCTGGCGAAGATACGTAGCTAGGGCCAAAGCGGCTTGCTCAAAGTGCTGCTCTTCAGGTCGTATGCACTTCAACATTCAGAATTCGATATTCAACATTCAACATTCGCTTAGTTCTCTTAGAACTTTCCGTCGCGCGCTTCGAAGTGCGTGGGCTTATTGAGCAAGCGACCACCTTGCCGTAGCCACGCGGCGACGCTGGCGATCAGGTTTGCCGTGGTCATAGTCGTGGGACCTAAGAGTTCTTGGCGGCGGGCTGAATTGCTGAGCAACGCTGTCGTTGCTTCGCTACCTGTGAACTTTGGCGTTTTGCCAAGGTGTTGAGCGAACGACTCGCACACTTCGCGAACTGACAGTGTCTCGTCACCCGTCAGATTCACGATAGTAGGGGGAGCGGCAGCCAAAGCGAGCGACTGCAGCGTCATGACGTTAACGTCGCCCTGCCAGATGGTGTTGAAGTAGCCCATCGAGAGGTCGATTGGGCGGTCCTGGAGAATCTGCGTCGCCAGGTCGACCAGCACGCCATAGCGCAGGTCACACGCATAATTGAGCCGCAAGATGGTGACGGGGGTTTCCTGCAGACGCGAGAAGTACTCAAATATTCGCTCCCGTCCCAGTGCGCTCATCCCGTACTCCCCGACTGGATTCGGCTGATCGGATTCGCGCGAGCCGCCGCTATCGCAGGGTGATAACGGATAGACATTGCCGGTCGAGAGCAGTACGAAGCGGCTGGACGAGAAACGACGTAGCGCCAGCGCCGGACCGTACGTGTTGACGGCCCACGTCAAACTACTATCGGAAGTGGAACCAAATTTCCGTCCCACTAAGTAGACGATGTGATCCGCGTGAGGCAGGGCGGCAACCTGCGCTTCGTCCAGCAGGTCACAGCGGATCGTGTCGATGCCCCACGACTGCAAGAGTCGGTCGTCCCCTTCACTGAAACGCGCCACACCGATGACTCGTCGCGGAATACCAGCGGCATCCGCCGCTCGCTTCGCCATGTGGGCGATCGCCGGGCCAACTTTTCCCGAGACGCCGAGGATGAGTATATCACCGGGGAGCCGTCGAAGCGTTTCTACCAACGACGGTGTGGGCTGACTGAGCAAATCCTCCAGTTGCGCCTCGGTTTCGATCGGCATCGGTGTTTCCCCCACTCGTGCTCGTGCTCGTGCTCGTGCTCGTGCTCGTCACGAAGACACGTGACGCTAGTTGACCGAGCGCGACCATGCTCGGTCATTCAGTTTGGCTTCTCTGGATAGGAAAAACGCGTAGTTCCCCCTCCCGTCGTTGGCCTCCACGTCGCGAAATTTGACACCGGGAGGGGGCAGGGGGAGGGAATCAAAACCGACTCCCTGTCACGCTGTTTCATGCTGAAAGTCAAGAAAGTCGTTGTGAGTGGATCAGACTTCTGCGCAATCACCAGCACCGCGACTGTCGCCCTCCCCCTGAATCCCCCTCCCGTACTGCGAGTTTCCAGACAGTTGAGGGTCATTGTGCGGGAGGGGGAATGGCGTACGGGGCGCTAAACTGAAGGCCATTGGGCTAGCGCTTTCTGCGAACTCAGTTTAGATCGGCAGCGCGACTTCTCGGCCTGTGTCATCGGCACAGAGCAATTGCAGGAACTCGGGGAACGAGTTCTCGGTGCCGAGAATTTGGACGATCATCGTGCCCTCTTCCTCCATCGCCGACAGTTCGCGACGTTTCTTGTTGTTCAAATAGGCCGCGACCTTTTCGTTGACGCGTACGGTGACCCGGCTGACCTGCGGGTTCTGGCTGGCCAGCATCAGCATGCGAATCACCTCGATCGACATGCTCTCTTCCGTCTTGACGACGCCGCGTCCTGAGCAGCAGGGGCAGTCGGCGAACACGGAACGCTTCAGGCTCGGGCGAATTCGCTGCCGCGTCATTTCGATCAGGCCGAAGGGGCTGGTGCGCAGGATGCGCGTGCGTGCACGGTCCCGCTTCATCGCATCGCGGAGTGCTCGTTCCACATTGCGACGATGACGTTCCTTGCGCATGTCGATAAAGTCGTTGACAATCACGCCGCCCAGATCGCGCAGTCGCAATTGCCGGGCGATTTCTCGTGCGGCGGAAATGTTGAGCTGGTAGGCCGTCTCTTCCGCGGAGTCATCCGTGCGGAAGTTACCGCTGTTGACATCGATCGCGACCAACGCCTCGGTGGTGTCGATGACGATGGAGCCGCCGCCTTTCAGCGACACCTCGCGGCGGTGGATATTGGCAATTTCCTGTTCCAGCTTGTACTTGTGGAACAGAGGCTCACGGCCTTCGTAATACTTCATGCGCTCGACGTGCCGCGGCATGACGAGTCGCAGAAACTCGCTGGCTCGATCGTACGCATTCTTCTCATCGATGTAGATCGCATCGACGTCCGCGGTAAAGATATCGCGAATCGTGCGGATGATCATGTCGCTTTCTTCGTAGATGTCGACCGGTGCCGGTTTGTTCTTGATCCGGCGAACGATCACCTTCCACA
>JAGQPK010000911.1 GCA_020426755.1 Planctomycetales bacterium | reverse complement strand
AAACGCGCCTAAGGCGTCCCGGCATGTTCATGGCATCACAGTGCGGCATGAGAAGCTCCGGCGACTTTGGAGGGTTCGCTTACCAGGCGATTTCCGCTGGGAAGAACTCGGCGACGAGTTCTTGGTAGTAGGGTCGCAGCTTGTCGATGTCGAGCCGGTTAGTGCTCTTCGTGTACAAGTCATACGGATTGAACTTACGGACCCATTCGAACATCTCGCGGTCCTGCTCGTTCATTAAGTGGCCGTAGGCTCGTTCCCGGTGTTCCGGGTAAAACGAGTGGTAGCGAATCATGTACTGACCTTCGAGGGGCAAGTAGTCCTTCGTGACGTAGTACAAGTACTCGTCATGGCCCCAGGACATGAGCACGTTGTCGAGTCCGCAATGTTCTTCGTAGATGCCCAATTCCGACTGATACTCGGGGCGTTGCGAGTCAGGGTTGTTGGCGAAGAACTGCGAGAGGACGATCTTGTCGGAGAACGCACAGCCGACGGGAAAAGTATCCCCGACGACAGCCCATTGCGGTTCTCCCCAGAGGCAGAGGATCTTGCCTAGGTCGTGGATCAACCCAGTGAGAACGAACCAGCGCGGATGGCCATCGGCGCGAATTGCCTCGGCGGTCTGCATCAAGTGTTCAATTTGCGGCAGGTCGATATCGGGATCGCTGTCGTCGACCAGCGTGTTGAGTAGCTCGATCGCTTCCCAGACGCCCATTCTGGTTTTCTGCAATGGGAGGAACTCGTCGCGTTTCGAACGCACGAAATCGACGCATTGCTGTTCGTGGTTGAGTCGGTAGAACTCGCGCACGCTGGGGCGAGTCGTGTGTTCATAGTCGCGGAATTGCTCGTGCGGCTTGTCGGGAACCGGGTATCTGGCTTTTAGGTCTTCTTCCCAGTGGTCGAGATCCGTGAGCGGGTTCTGGCTAGAATCCGGAGACATGCGAGCTCCTCGCGAAGGAATAAGTGCCAAGGTGGGTTGGGCCAGGACTGGGTCGGTGGCGAACGCGCGCATTGTAGACTGGCGACGGGCGGAAATGCCAGATCGGCGGTGGGCACGTACCTCAATAAAAAAAGCCTGCGTCGTTTTGTACGACGCAGGCATTTTGGATACGAATCATCGCTGTACAAGCCTGGTTTCCGCCAGGCTAGGTCTAGCGAACGCGGCGTCGAATTACTCCGAGGCTGCAGAGGCCGCCGAGGGCGAGCACTAGCGACGTGGGTTCGGGAACTTGGTGGAACGTTTGGTCCACGAAGGACATCGTTACCGCGCCTGAGTTGCCGGTGGCGTGAAGGATGATGTCCTTCTGCACGGGGATCGACTTGTAGCCTTGGTTGAAGGCGATCGAATCGAGCAGCTTCACCTGGCCATTGTCGAAATCGTATACCACCAATTTGTCATCGGTAATCGTCGGAATAAACGTCTCGGTGACGCTGGCCAAACCGGTGCCGGCAAACACGGCAGGGTTGGCGCTGAGGGTCACGCCGTCGATCCATTTATTGACGTTCGGGGCAACACTGACGTTGAACGTGACAATTGCATCGGAAGCACCGCCGCCGACTTGATCGACGAACCCGCCCGAGATCCGGATGCCGTAGTCACCGTTGGTGTCGGTGATGTCTTCGATGTTCACTGCAGTCGCCGGCGGCATGTCGCCGGTGGCTGAGTAACCGAAGTCCGAGAAGACCTTGTCGCCCGACTGGAAGGTCCCGCCGTTCAGCAGACTGGATAGCGGCACCGTGGCGGCGCGGCTGATGCCGCTCCAAGGCGCAACTACCAGGGCGACGGCAAGCAACCAGCCCGTAAGTTGTTTCTTCATAATTGACAGCTCCAAAAATTCAGCGCACGAAGTATCCAAAGTTGTTTATTGGGGTCTGGCCGATTGGCCACTGGCTCAGACCAAGCGTCTGACAGTTACTGATCGCGGTTTGCGAACGGAAACTGAAACGCAAGTCGCAGCATGCCTTAGATGAGCTGTAAGAGAGCGCTGAATCCGGCGTGAGTTGCTAGCAGCACGAAACTGGAAAGCAATCGACGTCTATCGGGAGCAGGGAGAGAAAGCGAGGTGCAAGAAGATACAATCACGTCAATGAACGTGTTGTCGGTCCACTACACTTCTGATTCTCGATGCGCCCAATGGCGGACTAAAGCCCACTTACGCGATCAAGGCAGTCTTGTGCAGTAGAACCCTCCCTCGGGAGATTAATGCCACGTGAAAATGACAACCGCCCATTTTGGGCGAACATTCTCGATGCCGCATTTAAACCGAAACTAACCTCCATTGCAAGAGGCTAAAAAGTTGGTTTTTCTGAGGCACCTTCCGCAGTGCAGGTGTCATCCTACCAAGCCGCCTAACGATTGCAAGCAAATTACGTCGACTTTTTTAATAAATCAGGCTGGTGGATGCCTATCGAGGGTCTTGAGTGTCGGCACCGCGGGGATTGAGAACGGACCAATAGAGTGTGGATTCGATCGCGTGTCTGCCGGGGCAACGCGCCAGCGGATTCCCTTGCCCAGCCCGCAGGGATCGTCGTACCACACAAATCTGCTGTCACATGCGAGCCGATT
>JAGQPK010000910.1 GCA_020426755.1 Planctomycetales bacterium | reverse complement strand
GGAACCAAGGTATCTGAGACTGTAAATCAATGAGCAGCGAACTGGATCGATGGGAGCAAGTCCAAGCGATTTTCGAGCAAGTCGTGGAACTGCCCCGTCAAGCCCAACGAGAGTACCTTGACCAAGCTTGCCACGGCGATGACGCCATGCGCACCGAAGTCGAATCGTTGCTCGATTCATTCGAGCCAAGCGGCGAACTGGAAAGACCTCCACTCATGTGGGATCTGCCGGGCGGTACCGTGCAGGAAGCTTCCATCCCAGGCTACGAACTCTTACGAGAACTGCACCGCGGTGGACAAGGGGTCGTCTATCTCGCGATCCAAGCGAGCACGAAACGCGAAGTCGCAATCAAGGTCATGTTGGAAGGACCTTTCGCGGGACTCGCTAGCAAGCGGCGTTTCGAGCGCGAAATCGAACTCATCGGCAAGCTAAGGCATCCCGGTATCGTGGCCGTCTTTGATAGCGGCATCGCGCATGGGCAACACTACTACGTGATGGAATATATCCGTGGCGAAACGCTCGACGAATACGTCACGAAAAACGTGTTATCGACGCGGTCGCTGCTGATTGTGATGAGCAAGGTTTGTCATGCCGTCGGTTACGCTCACCACCGGGGCGTCATTCATCGAGACATTAAGCCCACCAATATCATTGTCGACAACAGCGCGGAGCCGCACATACTCGACTTTGGTCTGGCGAAAATAGGAAACGAGCAGGACACATCCTCCTTAGTCTCCGTCACCGGACAGATCATTGGTACGCTCGCGTACATGAGCCCCGAACAAGCTGCTGGATCCGCGGAACAGGTCGATACGCGGAGCGACGTTTACGCGTTGGGCGTGGTGCTTCACGAGCTGCTGTCCGGTCAGCTTCCTTACAATCTCGATAGCTCCTTAGCGGACAATTTGGTCACGATTCAACACGCGGAACCTCGACCACTGAAACGAATCGATCTGCGTAAGAGCGATGAAGTCGCAACGATCGTCGCGAAGTCTCTGTCCAAAGAAAAACATCGTCGCTATCCAACCGCATCGGCACTGGGAGATGACATTGACCGCTACTTGAGCGGCGAGCCGATTGAGGCGAAACGTGACAACACGTTTTACGTGCTCAAAAAGATGCTTCGCCGCCATCTCGTAGCAACATTGATCGCTTTCTCGTTTGTCGCAATCATCGCCGTCTCATCCGTCGTCGCTTGGTCACTATATTTGAAATCCCAAAGTGCCTCGAATGCGTTTCAATTCGAGAGAGACAAAGCCGAACAGCGCGGTGAGGAACTGCAACGGAGTCTCTACTTCGCTGAAATGAATCTGGCCGGACAGGCGAGTAACGAGCCCGGTGGCATTGATCGCGTTGAAGAACTAGTGGAGCGTTGGCCTTACGATCCTAAGCATCGTAGCCTACACGGTTGGGAGTGGTTTTACCTACGATCATTGTCGAACTGCGAACTTTCGATCATGACGTTGGATCACATGGTCTGGAGTGTCGCGATGAGTCCATCCGGACAGCAGCTCCTGAGTGGCGACGCGGATCGAGGTACGATCCTGTGGGACCTGAGTGATAAACCAACTCACAAGCGGTTGACGACGCGAGGGTTGCCCATGCGATCCGTCGCCTGGAGTAAGGACGGACTTTGGTTTGCCGCCGCGTCGACGGATCAGTCCGTGACCGTCTGGGACGCGCAACAACAGCGAGTGCTGCATCAATTTGATCATGAACGGCCGGCATTGTCCGTCGCCTTCCATCCTGCCAAACCATGGTTGATCTCTGTGGGAAACGGGGGCGGTTGCAAAGTGTGGAACGTCCTGACTGGTAAGCTCATTTATCAGCTCAATCACGACGGAACTCTCAATTCAGTGAGCTGGTCACCCGATGGTCAACGGGTTGCCTTCGCCGGTTGGGCCAGCGGTACGATTCACGTTTGTGATCTCAAGATTGGCCCGGACGACTCAATAGCGGAACTACAACGCTTTCCCGTGGACGGGCACATTCACGGCGTGCACTCCTTGCAGTGGAATCCCCGCGGTGATCGGATCGCTTCTTGTGACGAAGGAGGTTCGGTGAAAGTCTGGGATGCCAGTCAAGGTTCGGACTTCGCGACGCTGTGGACGATTGGGTCTTCCAGTCCGGTCTGGAATCTTAGTTGGAACCCGAATGGCAACGAGTTGGTCGTTGTGTCGGAGGATGGCTCCGTGCGCATTTTGGACGGGGAAACCGGAAGGTTGCTGCAGGAACTATTAGGCCATACAAACCCTGTATGGGGCTGCTGCTGGAGTCCCGACGGACAACAACTGGTCACCGCCGGGCATGATCGTACCGTGCGGACTTGGGACCCCAAACGGCAGTTCAGAAATATCTATGCTTTCGGCGCACGTCCGAATGAGTTTACGTCCCTTGACTGGAGTCCTGATGGAACGAAGCTGGTGACGGGTGACATGGACGGTGAGGTGGCGATTTGGGATGCCGATTCCGGCGGCAAGGTGAAGTCGTATGCGGCACATACGGGTGGACTTCGGTCAGTCACCTGGAATGCAGACGGTTCAAAATTCGTCTCGGCGGGATGG
>JAGQPK010000090.1 GCA_020426755.1 Planctomycetales bacterium | reverse complement strand
AGACAACAGAGCGGATTCACTCTGTCACTACTCTGTGTAAACAGGCAGCGAGCTGTTTGCATAGATGTACATCGAGCAAACCCTCACGGCTCCCCCACGATTTAACAGGCAATTCTTCGCGACGTCAAGTGTTTACTTACGTAACTTGAATTCAAAACCGCCTATTTTACTACTACGATCCCCCACGTCTCGGCTGCGACCGCGGGATTCATTCTCCTGGGTAAACTAGGAAGCTTCCGCGGACTCGAGCAAGACAAACGATCTGAACACGCCCATTTGTTAAGGTGGGTCGCTTGTTCATTTCCGCGTTGACAGGTATATGTCGCGGTCACGTATGTTCCATGCAAATCAGCCTCCGAATTTCTCCGACCCTCGCGCTCATTTTGCACGTGAGATTGTGGAGACACTCCGCTCACGCGGTTTCGACGCGTTGTGGGCCGGCGGTTGCGTCCGTGACCAATTGCTCGGCAAAACGCCGAAGGACTACGACGTCGCGACCAATGCCAGGCCCGAGCAGATTCGGGGGGTTTTCGGAAGGCGGCGGACACTTCTGGTCGGGGCCGCCTTCGGCGTCGTCACTGTGCTCCCGCACCAGCCGTCGCTCGGCCAGGTCGAAGTTGCCACGTTTCGCCGCGATGGGAACTACACCGATGGACGCCACCCAGACCAGGTCAGCTTCAGCGACCCGCGCGAAGATGCGCAGCGACGCGACTTTACGATAAATGGGATATTTTACGACCCAATTGAGAAACGAGTCATTGATTACGTTGGGGGCGAGGAGGATCTCGGTCGCCGCGTCATCCGCTGCATTGGCGATCCACATCAGCGTTTCGACGAGGACAAGCTGCGGATGATCCGGGCGGTCCGCTTCGCCACGACACTGGGATTCGAGATCGAACCGGAGACCCGTCAGGCAATCCAGCAACGGGCCGACGAAGTGCGAGTTGTCAGTGCGGAACGCATCGCGGCAGAGATGCGACGAACGTTGGTACATGAAAACTCGGCGGCGGGCCTGTCCGAGATCCGTCAGCTTGAATTGTGGCGTCAGGTACTGCCAGAATACGCCAACGAGGTGTCGTCAACGCGGGATCAACACTGGATGTCGCTCATTCATCTATTTGAGCACCTCGATTCCGGATGGAGTTTCCCGACGGCGCTCGCGGCACTCCTGTGGCCGCTGGCACACCAGCGCAACGCGGAACAGTCTGTGGCTCAACTGACCGAGCGGTGGAAGCTGGCGAATGTCGAATCGAAGGATGCACATTGGCTACTCACTCACGTCACAACGATCTTGCACGCGCAGCGAATCGCTTGGCCGACACTGCAATCTGTATTGATCGATCCGCGCGTGGGCGAACTGCTACGTCTGACTCGCGCGATAATCCGCACGACCCAGGGTCCTCATGCCAACATGGACGCACTACAGTATTGCGAGGAACGACTGGCGTGGCCTGCTGCGCAGCTCAATCCGGCCCCGCTCCTGAACGGGAACGACTTGCGGACCGTCGGCATACCGGCTGGACCAGAGCTCGGTCGATTATTGACGGCAGTTCGACACGCTCAGCTTGACGGCCTCCTAGACGATCGCGAAACGGCGTTGGCCTGGGTTGCTCGTCAGCGCAGTGACGACCGTGGCGAATCCTAAACCGAGCTCGAAGTAGTTAAGATCCAAGCGCGACAGCGCACTGAACTCGTAAGGTAACACAGAAGATGATCATCGACCTCCTGTTGCGAATCACGCACGTCTTGTCCGCCGCGATCCTTGTCGGCGGCGCGTTCTTCATGCGGTTCTCCTTGGCGCCCATGTTGGCAGCCCAAGACGAATCGAGTCGAAAGCAGCTACTGCCGTTGTGGCGTCCCGGCTGGGCTCGATTGGTCATGATCACTAGCGGTCTGTTGTTGATTTCCGGTTTAGTCAATGCGGTGTTGATGATCAAACGCAACGACTTTGGCGGCACACCGTATCACGCTTTGGTCGCCGTTAAATTGTTGGTTGGTATGGTCGTCTTCTGGTTGAGCGCTACGCTGGCAGGCCGCACGGACAACGCAGAGAAGTTCCGCGGCCAGCTGACCATGTGGCTCAACCTGAACTTGGCGCTCGTGTTGGTGCTAGTCGGCGTGGCCAGCACGATGAAGTTGTTGCCTCACTTGCCGAAAGAACCCGTTACGGTGAGTCAGCCCTCGGCAACTCCGTAGCATGCCGTCCGCGCCAATAGTCGAAACCGCCTGCATTGGCGTCCCTCCCCGTGCCGCCGAGATGGCACGTCAACTCGATCGCATGTGCTGCGTGACTTCGGTCTATGACGGCACTTGCTGACTTCTTCCACGGACGACGGCTGATTATGAATGACGAGTCGAGTTCTCCACTTGCCACACCACCCGTAGATGCCACGCCAATCTTCGAGTATTTCCGCGGCAGCTATGGTACGGAACTCTTGACAGCGGCGGTCGCTCATTTTGATCTCTTTGGTCGTCTCGCCAAGCAGTCACGCAGCCTAAGCGATCTCGGCAGCGATCTGCAACTCGCCGAACGCCCGATGATCGTACTCTCGACAACGCTCCGCGCAATGGGCCTGCTGACGACCACCAGTGACAACAGGTTGACACTTACCGACCTGGCAAAAAGCCACTTGGTCCCCGGCGCCCCATTCGACGTCGGCAACTACGTCGGCTTAGCGGCGAGTTCGCCTGGCGTGATGGAAATGGTCACTCGTCTGCGCACCAATCGCCCCGCCGGACTTGATGCCGAAGAAGCAGGCACGGCGTTTATCTATCGAGCCGGCACAGCGTCCGCGATGGAGCAACAGGAACTCGCTGAGCATTTCACACTATCGTTATCGGGGCGAGCGAAAAACGTGGCACCGGTGCTCGCGGAACGCCTTCCACTGACTCACGACACAACGTCGCCGCGTACGCTACTGGACATCGGGGGCGGCACAGGCATCTACAGCATCGCCTACCTCCGCCGCGAACCGTCGCTGCGCGCCATTGTGCTGGACCGACCGGAAGTGTTGAAACTTGCCCGTCGCTTCGCGGAAGAATATGGCGTGGCGGACCGCGTGGAATTGTGCGCCGCTGACATGTTCACGGACGATCTGCCACGAGCCGACTTCGTCCTGCTTTCGAACATTCTGCACGACTGGGACGTGCCGGCTTGTCACGCGCTAGTTGAACGCTGCGCGAATGCACTGCAGCCGAATGGACAGCTGATCATTCACGACGTACTCCTCAACGACGCGCTCGATGGTCCCCTACCCATCGCGCTCTACTCCGCCGCCTTGTTCACACTAACCGAAGGTCGCGCCTACAGCGGGCGAGAATACAACGACTGGCTGACGGCCGCCGGGCTGACACCGGCGTCACCTGTGGCGACACATATCCATTGCCACGCCATTGTCGGACGACGAGAACGTTAAAGCGGTCGAGTGATTGTTTCACTTCTGTGCTGTCAGTCTGTAGTCCGCATTCACGTTCAAAAATCAGACATCAAACATCATCATTCCTCAATCGCAGCGTGCCGAGAACCGCGGCTGGCGCCTTTCGGCGAACTCGCTATCCAGTGCCGAGAACCGCGACTGGCGCCGTTCGGCGAACTCGCTATCCAGTGCCGAGAATCGCGGCTGGCGCCTTTCGGCGAACTTGCTGTCCAATACTGAGAACCGACGCGAACGCGATACGGCGAACTGATTGCTGCGAGTGAACACGATCCGCTACCTATGGCGACGGCTGCGACTTTACGTCCGGCTTCAGTTTCACACCCGGTGGCAGCGGCAGGCCCTTATTGCCTTCAAAAATGGCGCGGACACTGGCCGGAATGATTCCGCGTGTTCGAGACAATGCCTGTCCGGCCACCGCCCAAAACTTGATTGCGCGATCCTGGCCGGAACTGACCAGTACTTTGCCGTCAGGCGAAAATGCGATGGCAGCGATACGGCCACGATGCTCCGCCAGTGGTTCGCCTTGCTGCTGAAGTCCTTGTTCGTCGGCCTGCCAAAGCTGAATGGTGTTGCCGGACGCCACAGCGAAGATTGATTGATTCGGGCCGACAGCAATACGATGCGCAATTGGTCCACTGGTCTCGGCGAGCGGCTGCAATTCGGGCGACCAAAGCCGTAGTCGTCCGTCGTGACCGGCGCTGATCCACCGTCCGTCTGGTAACGCTGCCACATCCTGCACTTGGCCATCATGCGCCTGGATCACAGCCACTTCGGCCCACATCTGAGATGCATCCAACTTGCGAAGTGACACGATTCCGTCACTTAAGCCGATCAACATCTGCAGGCCATTACGCGCAACGTCAAAACTACTGACAATCACACCATCGCCGACGGAACTCAAATCAATCGCCATAGTAGCAACCGCGTTCGCTTGCTGCGACGTTGCACTCCACAGCCGACTCATCTGGCCGCGAGCATTCAGCGCAAGGGTCTCATCCGAGTTGGGTATCGCACGCAATCGCACGACCGGACTCTCCAAACTACGATCACTTTCGGAAAGTTCGAACAGGTCGTATGTATCGGAGCGAACCGCAAATGACTGCAGCACGGCAGAGCTCGGCAGATCAACACTCGCCTGCCGCAACGAACTAGCCAACAGCTTTGCGGTTCCGTCAGCCGAACTCACTGTCGCGGCGGCGGTAATCACGTCGTCCCGATAGTAAAGTCGCCGGTCGTCCGTCTGCACCGGGTCCATCGCAGCGACGAACGGTAGTTCCCCGAACGCCAACAACTGCAGCGGCTTCTCGAACCATGCGAAGTCGCGAACCACACCGTCCAAGAACAGCGTTGGCTGCCTTCCCGATTCCTCGGTACGCCACACCTCCAATGTGCCGTTTGCTCCTAACACCGCGATCATCGTGGTCGGCTCAAGCGGAAACGGACTGAAGCGAGCGACGATGGGTTGGTAGCCGAGCGGCAAGACCCCGCGATAGTCGCCTGTCATTGCATCCCAGAATTGCACGCGATCGGCCTGCAGCGTCATTACCGTCTGTCCATCCACGGATTGCTCGGCCGTCGTCGGATTGCATCCCAACGCCGCCAGTTGCGTGGACTCGCGTTCATCCTTCAAGCTGTTCGCCCGGCTGCGCAGCACATGCCCTTGCTCATCGCAACTTAGAATGTAGGCCTCGTTGCGTGACAGCGTAATCCGGCGCACGTTCGCTTCGTGCCCAGTCACCCAGATTTCCGGACGCTTCGGACTGGTAATGTGAATGCGGCGGCCAGTTGCCACGGCTAGCGACGTTGCAAAATCTTCCGACGATGCCTTGTAGGCGATCGCGGCAATGCCGTCATCGTACTTGTCAATCGGATCATGCGTCTTCTGCGTCACGTCGTAGAGTGACAGCTCGCCGCTGCGGTTACCGGTAAAAACTCGGTCGTCATCGCGAAACGCGATCGCCACGAGTGGTTGCTCAGACTGAATCGGCACGACCAGTCTCGCGCCGCTAAAGTCGGCGACCTGGGCTTCACCGTTCTGCATGACAAACGCCAGCCGACTGCTCGCTGGCGACCAGGACAAAGAAACGACTGGAGATGGCGTGGCAATCGGCGACAATTCGTTGTCACTCACCAAATCAACTACGCGTATCTCACGATTGGTGGCGACTGCCAACATTTTGGCATTAGGAGAGAACTCGAAACTCGTCGCTCGCTCCATCGTGTAGCTACGCGATTGCGAGGTGGGCTTAAGGTCCCAGATACAAACGGCACCCGAGTTGGTCACCATGGCCAAGTGATCCATTTCGGCCGACACCGCCAAGTGTTGCAGACCATCCGGCGGCAACCGCAACCTCAACGGCGTCCCAGTGAACGGTAGAGCATGCACTTGCACAGCAGTATCGTCGGCCGTCGCCATGCCGCGTAAACCACTGCACACATGGCGAACCAATGTTGACAGTTGCGGCAAAGCAGCTGCCGCCAGATCGTCCGTCTGCAAGGCTCCCGTCTGCAAACAGTTCACGACAATGACCGGAGCAGCTTGGGGGTCGATCGAAGTAACTCCACTAAGTAGCGTTGGCGGTAGCTCGGCGAACTCGACGCAGTTCGCGGCGTGATCGACTTGCGACACAATTGCCTGATTGTCAACGTCGATCAAGTAACGCACCGGCGTCGGAGCTTCCGGAGCCGTGCGACCCACGCAAATCAAAAAGCGGTCATCCAGGCTGAATTCCAGCGAATGGATCACAGCGGGCCAATTGATACTGCTGAGCCAAGGCGTGGGCGTCTCGCCAGGTTGCCGACAGATCCACAACGCCGGCTTGACGTGACCACTATCAGGCTGATCTGCAGAAGAAGACGCAACTGGCGGCGCCGCAACTCCCACCAAAGCCAGATCGCGATGTCGCAGCGCTGTCACCGCCGCCGCTGGCAAGGGCTGCCAAGCTGTCGTCACCCAGCCAACAACGTCATCTCGTTGCAAGATCATCCAGCCGCGTTCATCGCTTGCCGCTAAACGCTGCGCGTCCGCAGAGAACTGCAGAGCTCGACAACGCTGTAATTGAGGTATCTCGATCCGCTGCAGAGGGTAGTTATGGCGACCATGCAGCAAATGCCATGTAATGTCACGCAATTGGGTCGGACACCGTTCTTCGTTCTCCAGCAACTCGATCACACGATACGGCCGATCGCTACTGACGAGTGACGCCGACTGGAGTTGTCGATTGTAGGCTCCGCGCAACATCGTATTGCTGACGTCGTAGGCAAACGAGACGCTAGAAGCCTGATTCAAAATTTTCTTACCCTGATCCTTCAGATCCTGATCCTTCTTTTCTAGCACCTTGTCCTTCTGTTCGGTTGCAGTACGCAACTCATCCGCTTGCTGACGGAAGCCGCTGGCGCGCAACGCAAAATAGGTCGAGGCCGAAGTACCAATGATCAGTGCCAAGATCGCAGCGGCGGCCAAGCCAGTCACCGTCATGTGACGCTTAACCCAACGCGTAAAACGCAGCACCGGCCCGATCGGCCGCGATAGGATCGGTTCGCCGTCCAGGAAGCGTCGTAACTCGGCCGCCAACCCGCCGGCTGAGGCAAATCGCCGCGCCGGGTCCTTCTCCAAACAGCGTAAGCAAATTGTTTCTAGATCGATTGGAATATGGTTGTTGAGTTTCCGTGGACTGGGCGGTTCGTCATTCACCACTTGATGAATGAGCATGCTCGTGTTGCCGCGGAACGGCAGCTCGCCCGTCAGCAGCTCGAACATGATCACGCCCAGCGAATAGACATCCGTGCGTGGGCTACTTTCATGCGCCTGCCCCAATGCCTGCTCCGGCGCCATGTAAGCCGGAGTGCCGAGCAATTGCCCTTCGATCGTCATCGTGACTTCGCCGGCCTCACGCTTGGCCAAGCCGAAATCCATGATGTGCGGTTCGTTCCGCGCATCGACCATGATGTTGCCAGGTTTCAGATCGCGGTGAACGATCCCCATCTCATGAGCGTGCTCAAGCGCGTCACTTATCCGAAAACAGATCTCCGCAACTTCGCGCGGCGATGGTGAACGAATTGCCATCCAATCGGACAGCGATACGCCGCGTACCAGATCACTGACGATGTAGACCGTCTCATCCGTACGCCCCACCTCGTGCACGCTAACAATGTTCGGATGACGCAGCTGAGCTGCAGCGCGCGCCTCGCGCAAGAACTTGTCGATTTCCTCTTCCGTCAGTTGGCCACGGCGCGGCAGCTTCAGCGCGACGGCTCGATCCAGAATCGTATCGCGGGCCTTCCAGACGGTTCCGAAGCCGCCCACGCCAATCCGCTCGATCAGCTCGAAGTGAGCGATCTTCTTTAGCGTTGGAGCCTCATGGGTTGCGAAGCGATCCGAGACCAGGCTGAATACGTTCCCGCAGCCGACGCACGTGATGTCCGACCAAGGCAGGTCCGCCAGGATCTCAACCGTGTTCGCACAATGCGGGCAGCGGACCACGAGCGAAGCCGTGTCGAGCGACTGACGTGAAACGTCCGGGGTAATGTCAGCCAGAGATCCGTGCGCGCCCTGTTCGAAGTTACGCCGAATCGCCGCAATCATCTGCTGGCGACTCAGCTCCTCCGCCAGCTCCGGCATCAGGTCCGGATGCTGACTGGCGAGTTGCTCAGAGTCGATCGACTCGCCCCGATCTTGTCGCTCCAGCACCTGTGTGACGAGGTCGAGGATCTTCGTCCGTCGAATGTCGTCGACCTGACCTCGACCACTCATCGCGCAATCGTCCTACGGCATGCCGGTGAGGGGCCAGGGCGGCCCTGCCTGCCGATCGACCGCCGCCACTTGTGCGGAGCGAATCGGAAAACCCCGTTCGACATGCATCCCGAGATACTGGATTAAGTTAGAGCTCTACCAGCGTCCATTGTGGTCAATTCAACGGCCGATTGCTACACGAGAAGTCAAGTTTCGTCCAGCGGTTCTCACGCGTATCGGAATTAAACGGCGGGGCAAACCGACGCTAGCGCGTGTACGGCGAACGGTGTCCCGCATGCGGCAAAATGCGGGGAGAGGTGTCTCGCCACGTTTGTATCGCCGCCGACGGAAGCTCTCCGGATGGTCAGCGACCTTGCTTGATTGAGGATTTCGGATTGAGGACTTCGGAATGATGAATGAACGAGCAATGGATGGAATACTGAGACTTCAACATTCAACAATCATCATTCAGAAATCAGTGCTCACAGTTCTTCCCAGTCGCGGGCGTCGAAGACCTCGTCAACGGCAGCGGCCAGTTCATCAATGCTCAACGCATCGCCAGGGGCGCCCGCCACAACGGTCGATTCAGTTCGTGTCGCAGCAATCGGCAGTGCCCCGACAACGTAGCTTCCGAAGCTGAAGGCGTAGACAAAGTCGGCGGAGTCGAACTCGCCATCGTTGTTCCAATCGCCGTCTTCCCACGTCGAGTTGCCGATGATGTCGTCTTCGTACTCGCCGCGCTGGAAGACAAACACCAGATCAGACGAGTTGAAGACACCGTCGAGATTCGAGTCACCGGGAACATTCGTGCCGACACCCTGTCCCGGCGTACCGCCGGCGACCGCACTAGCAGTCCACCCGGCCGCGGTTCCCCAAACGTCGAGATTTGGGTTGGCTGCATTCACGACCTCCAATGTCGCGCCCTGGCCGTCGGTGTCCGTATGCCAACTATCACGGTATGCGAATTGTTGAATCACGGTGCCGTAGGCGGAGAGCGTCAACGTTTCCGAAGAGTTGCCGAGCCGCCCGCTCCATTCGCCGGCCACCGGCAGGCCAGTGCCGTAACGCATCTCGAACGCGGCCTGGTTCTCGACCACGAGCACGCGTCCGCCTGGCGCGAGTTGGGTAACCTGACCATCGGCAAAACTGAACTCGACACCTTCGTTGTTGCCATCGATCGTGACGGCATCTAATGACGCCGCTGCGAGATTCAACGTTTGCGAACCAATGTTGACGAGCTCGATGAATTCGAAGTCGTTGTTATCGGAGAACCCAGCAGCGGCCTCGGCGCCGGTCGAAGCGCCCGGATTGTAGTTGATCTCGCTAATCCGCAGCGATGACGCCAAGTCTCCATCAACGCCGGCCGTCGCCGTGAACTGAATGGCATCGGACCAGTGGCTCCAATGACCATCATTATCCTGCATGCGAACTCGTACGCGATACGTCTTGCCAGGCTCCAATCGTTCACCCGGAATCTTCACATCCGCGTTGAACTCGGTCAGGACATCGCTTTCCCAGTTCGATTCAATTTCGTACTTTCGATCGGCAGTGCGATCGTAGGGATCGAAACCGGGGGCGTTCGGATCAGTAACCTCGGCAATGCGCCACTTCATCGCCGCAAACGATGCACCGATCGGACTGGCGAAGTCGTTGGTTTGGAAAGTCAATCCATGCGTGCCGTAGTTCGGTGCTCCGGTGTACGTCAACAGGGGCGTCGTGGGAATGTTCGCCTCATTCGAGAGAATTGAACGATAGAACAATCCGGTCGTGCGGTTGTCGATGTAGTCCTTCAAGATCTGAATCATTCCGGCGTAGTCTTTTGTCGATGCCCGCTCGTAAAACTTGTATCGGCTATTGGTATTGTTCTTACTGTTGTTCGTATAGCGCGACGCAACCGAATTGATCGGATTCTCGTCCCACATCGCGCGATCGGCATCGACAATCGAAATCTCGCCGGGCTGATACACAAACGACGCCATTTGATCAATCAGCATGCCGGTTTGCTCGGGGTTATAGAGCAAATCGAGCAACTCGCGAACTCGATTCTGATAGTCGTAGTTGAAGCGATTGTTGAGATCGATGTTCGCCTGGTTGGTGTACTCGTTGAATCCGTTGTATCGCGAAACGCGCACATTCAACTGATGGTTTTCACCACCGTACATGTTGTTCGCCCAAGTCAAGTCCAGGTCCCACGGCACAATCTGCCACAACCCTGTATCCGGATTGTGGAAGTAGAAGTAGTTCTTGCCATCCTGGGTGTCGTAGTGGTGAATACCGTGGGCAATTGTTTGGTACGAGTACCAGTGCTGCAGATCGAGATTCTGCTCCCAGTACTCGACGCCCGGCTGCTTGCTGCGCGACGCATTGATGAAATCACGCACGTCGCGACCGCCAGTTGGCTCCGTCGCGCCTTGGTTTGTGGTCGATTCCGGCGCGTAGCTTTCGATTTTGTACATATTGCCGTCGGGTAAATCGTGCTCATCCAGGAAGTTGCCGTCAACCTGTTCGATTGCTAGATAGAGTCCTTGGAAGTCGCCGTTGTACTGCGTCGAACCATTCTCGTCCGCTGACTCAATGATACGGAAGTGCACGTAGTTGGTGTTAGGTGCCTGAACTCCAGCCAAGTTGAAGAGCTCAAATCCAACGGACTCGAACAACCCTTGCTCGCCGCGGTGCAGGTAATCACCCTGCTGAATGATCGCGGAAAAGTTCAATTTGTCCCACGTCGTTCCATACTTGTTGCCATAGTTGTCTCGAGCCTGGAACTCGTGGCCGCGGGCAAAATCGAACTTCCACATGTTCTTGCCCATCGCGTATCGCCACACGCCGCCCCGGGCACGGTAGCTGATGTGGTCGTAAACCACTCCGTCGTAGACCATTGTGCCTTGCCACAAGTAATCACTGCCCGTGTAGCCAGAACCACGGGTGGAATCGGACACGTACTGCGAATCGACGTGATCTTTTTGAGTCGTAATCAGTTGATAGACGGGAATGCTCGTGAGCAGATCCGAACTGTACGTGACGTCAGGCGCGGTCCCCGGATCGGCTGAGCCTGTCCAATCCGGCACGCCGTTGTAGACGAAGTACGCAAAGTTGGGCACCGGATCATCGGCGTAAGGCACAGACACGGCGGCGCCGGGAGTGTCGACTGCGTCGATTCGGTACCGCACCAAGCGACGATGCGTCTGGAGAGAAGCCGGCAGAGTTACCGAATAGATGCCATCGTTTGCCGTTGCGTCTCCTTCCAAGCCGTCATCGTGCATCGCGATGGTCGTCCAATCGGTTGCATATCTCGGATCGGTATCCGAAATGTAGTCGCCGGGATTGACCAACTGATACTGGAGATTGACCGTACCGACACCGTCTGGATCGGTCGCATGAACGGTCACGACGACCGCTTCGCCAGCCTGGGGCTCGCGCGGCGTGTGATTGACTTGGCGCAGTTGTGGCGCCGCGTTCTGTGTCAAAACAGAATTTGCTGCACCGGGCGTGGGTGC
>JAGQPK010000909.1 GCA_020426755.1 Planctomycetales bacterium | reverse complement strand
AGGAGATCAATCGGACGGCCCACCCCCATCAAGTAACGCGGCCGGTTGAGCGGCAGGGCAGGGCAGGTAGTAGTAAGAATGCGGTACATCTCGGCGGGCTCCTCGCCCACGCTGAGCCCACCGACTGCATAGCCGTCGAAATCTAGCTGCAGCAGTTGCTCAACACAGCTCAGCCGCAAATCTTCGAACAAACCGCCTTGCACAATGCCAAACTGAGCCTGCCCGGGTACCGTCACAGACCGACAACGCTCTGCCCAACGGACGGTGCGATCGTTCGCTTCGGCGATCGTTCGGCGATCGTTCGGCAGTGCCACGACGTGATCTAAGACCATCGCAATATCGCTACCCAACGCCTGCTGCGTGCGCATGGCACCTTCCGGTGACAACTCGACGCGCCGACCATCGATATGTGAGCGAAATATGGCAGCGGATTCCGTGACCTTCGTGCGGTCCGCCAAGCTGAACACCTGAAATCCGCCGCTGTCGGTCAGAATTGGCCCGTCCCAGCCCATCAGCGTGTGCAAGCCGCCCAGGTCCCGCACCAGTTCATGCCCCGGGCGCAGCAACAGGTGATATGTGTTGCAGAGCACCATCTGCGCGCCCGTTTCGCGCACCTGCCGGATCTCTAGGCCCTTTACGGTGCCTTGAGTGCCAACCGGCATGAACGCAGGCGTCTCGACAGCGCCATGCGGCGTGACCAGTCGACCACGCCGCGGCCCACCCGCCTCACCAGAGAGTCGCTCAAAAGAAAAGCCCGCCGTGGGCAGCAATTCGATCATCGCCGCGAGTCAAACATAAGATGGCAAGGAATGACGGCCTACGCGACGACATTCGGCGCTATGCGGACAAGCAATAGCGCCGAGAGAAGAGTTTCATGACCGGGCCGTCAGGCTCAATCACCTCGCAGCTTCAGACCGTGCTGCTCAAGCTTTTCACGAACTTCATTGAGACTTGTCACACCGAAGTTCTTGCACTCGAGCAGATCATCGCCCGTCTTGCGAATCAATTCGCCAACCGTGCTGATCCCCAATCGAACCATGCACTTGCGGGCCCGCACCGACAGATTGAGATCCGAGATCGGTCGCTCCAGCAGCGCCTGCTCGTCAGGCGACATGTTTTCGTAATCGAGCGTCGGCTCTGGTTCGGAGCGTTCGTGAGAGAACTGCCCCAGTTCCAGCCCCTTGGATCGCAACATCTCGCGAATTTCGATTAACGACGTTTCGCCGAAATTCTTGCTTGAAAGCAGTTCTTGCTCTGTGCAGCGAGTCAAATCGCCGAGAGTCGTGATGCCCATCTTCTGCAGGCAGTTGCGACTGCGGACCGACAATTCGAAATCGGACACCGGCACGCCCAACACCTGGGACAACCGATCCCGCTTCTTTTGGGCTTCCTCGTCGTAGTACATGTCGCCCGAAGCCTGTGCATCGAGCAAGAACAGACGAGCCCGTGGATGACTCGGGAATGAATCCAAAACGCGCTGATAGCAACGTTGGGCCCGGTCGTACTGCTCGCGATCTTCGTACAACAAACCGAGATTGACGAGCGCGCCGACGTGACTTGGATAACGCGCCACCGCTCGCTGATATAGATCGACGGCCAAGTCGTCATTGCCGCGGCGGTCGTTTTCTAGCGCCAAACCGAACAGAGCACCCGCGTGGTTGCCGTCAACCTCGACAGCTCGCTCATACAGCGCACAAACTTCTTCTGGCTTGCCACCTAAGGCAGCAACCGTGGCACCGCGCTGATAGAGATACCCGGCAGTCTGCTCAACCGCTCCGGACAGGGCGTCCAAACGCTGAAGTGATGCATCGGCATCGCCGGACATCCGCAACGATTCTGCTGCCCCCAACTCGCACTGGCCCGGTTCATAACCAGCACGCCGGGCGGATTCAAAGCTGGTGATCGCAGCCGGATAATTGCCCAGGCTCTGATTTGCCAAGGCAATATAGAAGTGCGCCAAGGCACCGCCGTCTGCCGATTGAAGCGTCTTGATCGAGCGCTCGTAATACCCCAACAGGTACTGACAGACCCCTAAGCGGGCATTAGATGCCGGCGTGTGGTCTTCACGGCGCTCGAGATCCATCACCGAATCGCGGAACACAGCCAAACGTGTGGGGTCATGGCTGATCGCTAACAGGATCTGACTGATCTCGTTGGGACCGAATGAGCCGTCCGATAGCACGACGTCACGAACGTCGAAGTCCAAATGCTGAGACATCTTGAATGGCACCTGCATAAGTTCAGGAGTCAAGGAATCGGCGGGGGATATCGCCATGGATCTTGAAGAAACTCGACACGTGAACGTCCAATCCACGGCCGATCGCCACTGCCGAGTGCGTCGGCGCGATCGCCGACCAGCACTCTAGTCGGCTCAATATCCCCCAAAGAACACGAAGTTGCGATATGGTAGTCGATGCCGCTACCGCCGTCAATGTACGCATGCGCTGCCAGGATTGCGGCGGGCGAAGAGCGGCAGGTCAGCCTCGGGAGAGCAGTAGACCAGCGAAGCGGTGTCGTCTTCATTTTCCTCCGGGGCAATGCCAGCGGAACGCCCAGCCCAGTCCGGA
>JAGQPK010000908.1 GCA_020426755.1 Planctomycetales bacterium | reverse complement strand
CAGCAAGCGAGCTCGCAGCGCGTCGCCGTCCACGTCGCGATCGTTGGCCAACACGCCACCATCACGCACGGACAGTGACGAACCAGAGCGAATGCGATACAAGTCGGTGTTGCCAACCGGTGCGTCATTGACCGGGCTAACTCGGACTTGAACAGCGATGAGATCCGAGTTGATGCCATCCGAACTCACTCGATAGCCAAAGCGATCAACGCCGTGGAAATTCGCTGCTGGCGTGTAAACGATCGAACCGTTGGCGGAGCGACCAATCGTGCCGTGATCAGGCTGATCAAGGAACTCCACGCTCAGTCGGCTCATATCGATACCATTGACGTCGGACAGCAGATCGGTCAGTGCCAGCATCAACGGCTTATCTTCTGCCGTCACGAACGAATCGTGATTCACAACCGGAGTCAGAATGCGCGGCGCCACCTCAATCGCAACAGTCGTCACCAGCGATTGCAACGCCCCGTCTGATACGCGGTAGGTCACTTCGTCCGTACCCGAAAAGCCAGCGTTCCCCAAGTACTCGAACGATCCATCAACCGCGCGACGCAGTGTGCCATTGGCCGGGCCCTTTACGATCTCGGCCACCAGCGATTGGTGTTCTGCGTCGACATCGTTGGCCAACAGATCATTCGCAGTGAACTTCAGCATCGTGCCTTGCTCCGCCTCCAAGCGATCGGCGACCGCGATGGGACGGTCGTTAACTGCATGCACGTTCAAAGTCACCGTCGCGGTAGGAGAATAAGTGCCGTCCTCGGACTGAATGCGGTACGTCATGTGATCCGTGCCGGCGAAGTTGGCATCAGGATGGTAGACGAGTACTCCATTGGCATTGTGGCTCAACGAACCATGTTCCGTCCGGCTGACGATTTGTAAGCGTGAGCTGCCAGTGAGATTGGCGTCGTTCGCAAGGAGAGTCGACACGGACATGCGCAGCGTTTGATCTTCATTCAGGCTGAACACATCATCCGCCGGTTCGGGAGCAGCGTCCACGATAGGTGGAGTGACATTGCCGTCCGGAGTCCCCACGGGCGGTGGCACCGTAGTAACAGGCGTGCTCGTCGCACCAACGCTGATGGAAATCGTCGCTGCGGGATCATCCAGGGTCGCCATGAAGTCTGCAAGTGCAGTCACCCAGCCCTGCTGTTGATGAAACTCCGTCGACTTGCCCGTGTAGTCATAAATGGTAATCGAGTCGCTGAGCGACTTGGTCAACTCAAGCTGCCAGCGGAAGAAGTCGGGTTCGAGATAGTTAATCGCCGCGCCTGCGAAGCTGGGTGAGAGCCAAGTATTCACCGTCTTACCAAACTTGCGAGCCTCAGCGATATTCTGCTCGGCGTAGTCCTGCCAAGCTACCACGCTGGGGTCATGCCACATGTTCTCCCAAACCGGTCCGGTGGCACCAAGGTAGACCTCGCCCGTGTAATCGGCGCCAAAGTCGATCGCTGGTCCACCTGCGGTGGCCGAAAGTTGGAAGCTGTTGCCGTTGACGTTGACAACGTGATAGTCGACCCATTGCTGCAAGCCGCTGGGGAGAGTTCCGTCCGCCACTTTGACGCGTACGATATCGACCGTTTCAAACGACGGCCCATCGATCGTAAACCGATCGGATGCTGCATCAAATTCAGCAAGTCGCCAGATCGGGTCCACAGGCGAATTACGGTGGAAGGTGTAAAGGGACGGGTTGATCGTATCAACATAATCGGCAATCGGTAGACCACCGAACTCGCTGCTGACCTCCTCGGTTCGCCACAATTCGTTGCGAGCGAGCCAGGCATTGTAGTTCGCTTCGAACGTGTCGAGATTCTGCGTGTAGCCCGTCGTGATACCGAGTTCTGTCTCGGCAACCGCACGCAGAAAGTACACCGGATCGCGCCAGTTGCGTTCGGGCAGCATGCGGTAAATGCCGATGTCCAGGTCCGGGCGAAGCTCCTTCGCCAACGAGACGATTTCCGCAAATCGATCACGCCCCTCTGGCGTATTCAAGAACTCATCATTTTCAATATCGAACACCAAGGGCACCCCACCCTGTCCGACCGGCACATTGTTGAGATAGCGAGTGAGTTTTTCAATGTCGGTATGCGTGAAGTCGTAGCCGGCTCCAGCGGTGTACTCGAAGAAATTCCAGCTAGTCCACAACGTCATTTCGTCGACACCGATCGTGGGCAGGTCCAAACCGGCGCCAGTTGCCCCAAGCTTCGAGTAGACGTTGAAGTCTGGATTAGTACCAAGGCCAACCGAGAGATTGCCCGTGTCGGTTGCTTCAATCGTCAGTTCGGCGGTGCCGATTTGACCTGCGGCATGGTGCAGAATGAGCTTGCCGTTAACCAGATCAAAATCGATCGACGAGAACAGCTCCGGATTCGAGTTGTGTGCGATTCGATAGGTGAGATCTTCGTCAGCGTCTTCCGCGTCGTCGAAGGCGGCGAACAGATCGATGACCGTCACGCCAGCGGAGCGATCGGTCACGGTAACCGATTGCAAATCGATCGCAGTCGGACTGTCATTGATCGAAGTGATGTCGACATGTACTGGCAGCAGTTCGACAGCGCCGGCATTGTTGGTG
>JAGQPK010000907.1 GCA_020426755.1 Planctomycetales bacterium | reverse complement strand
GAGATTCTGTCCACCGACTTGTATTCAATCAAGAGCGGGGATAACGGCATTCGCGATTGAGTGACCACTGTTTTAATTGGCTGCGTTCGTATCGGTGAGCCAGCGTTTCGCTGGTTGTCACGAACATGAAGTTGCTCTGTATTTAGGAACGGCTCGATGCTGCAGACTTACAATCCGCTCAACCGCGATTTGCTGGTCAACATCAACGGCAAACTGGTGCACCGTGACGAAGCGGGAGTGAGTCCCTTTGATTCGGCGGTGCAGAATGGCGACGCCGTCTGGGAAGGTTTGCGGCTCTACAATGGCGGCATATTCAAGCTGCCAGAGCATCTTGACCGACTGCAGAAGTCCGCCCAGTTGTTGCAGTATGCAGGCTTTCCCGAGCGTGACGTGCTGGTGGAGCAGCTAAAGCAAACGTTGTTGGCCAACAAGATGCACAACGACGTTCATGTTCGTCTGACGGTGAGTCGTGGCCTGAAGTACACGTCAGGCCTGGACCCGCGCATCAATCAGCTGGGGTGCTCGTACTTTATTTTGGCCGAGCACAAGCCGCTGGTCTACGATAAGTCGGGAATTCGCCTGATGACCGCGATGCATCGTCGGCCTAGTCCGCACATTTTGAATCAGCACATTCATTCGTGTAACCAGCTCACGTCAATTCTGGCCAAGTTGGAAGCCAATGCCGCGGGAGCAGACGACGCGTTGATGTTGGACACGCGCGGATACTTGGCCGAGACGAACGCGACGCATGTCTTCATTGTCAAGTCGGGCGTCGTGATGACGTCAACCTGCATCGCGTGTCCCGAGGGAATTACGCGTGCTACCGTACTGGACTTGTGCCAACGTAATGGCATTCCTGCCGAGCAGCGTGACATCCCACCGGAACTGCTCTACGCGGCCGACGAGATGTTTGTGACCGGCACGATGGGTGAGCTTGTTCCCGTTACTTCACTAGACGAAGAACCAATCGGTGTGCCAGGCGGCGCCCGCCCAGTACTCGATCAACTTAACGAACTGTTTGCGGCAGAAGTGCGAGTCGGTTGCACGCCCTTGGTGTAAGCGACGATGATATTGGAATGCGGATTTCTGATTTCGGAATGAGGAATGAGGAATCAAGTCGAGCCGAATGCGCGTCCGTGCTCGTTCAAAAATTCGAAATCAAAAATCATCATTCCTCAATCGTGTTGAACCAAGTAACCGCGGCTAGCGTTGGGCTGTCAGAAAGTTAGTATTGACGAGCAGATACTGCCTGTTGATTTGAGACCGCTTGCTCCATTGGCATGCGGCAGTTCCCCCTCCCGTCGATGGCCTCCAGATCGCGCGGCGCAATACCGGGAGGGGGCGGGGGAGGGAACCGCTTGAGCCTCCGATCGCAGCGTTGGCGCCGGGGCGCGAATCGATTCGCAATGAGCACGGCCGCCTGCACCTGAGGAAGACTTGCGTCGATTCGTTCCGCTGTTGCAGCCAACGAACAAGAGGTGCGCTCGTTGAAGCGACTGCTGCGGCGTGGTTGCGCTCAGTATCTGTCGCCCTCCCCCCAACCCCCTCCCGGACTGCGCGCCGCAACGCAGTTGAGCGCCGATTGCGGGAGGGGGGACAGCGCGCGGCGCGCACCATGATCGCAACGCGCGACACGGAAACAAACCGGCGCAAACCAAGACTTGCTGCAATACCAGATTTGTGACAGCCCAGGCTAGCCCTGCGGCGAACGGACTTACGTTCGGCGAACTAACTCACGTTTGGAAAGTTCGTTCTGGCGCTTGTTTCACGCCAGCGCCGCTCACGCGCCGATATATCTCGCATAGACCGACTTGGCTTCCGATTCGTCGTTGGTCCCGCCGATGATCGTGCGTCCGTCTGCGAAGACGGTGATGCGATAGTCGCCGACTTCCAATCGCAGCAGGTAAGCGTTTTGAGTCACCTTGCCGACGGTCTGCAGCTTCTCGGCGAGAGCTGCCAACGCGGTTGTTTCACGTTCGGGAAAATTGAGCTGAACGGAGTTGCGACCGCACAAGACGGTTGCCTGACTGCCTCGTTCACCGTTGAGCCAGTTATATTCATGTTTGGCACACGCGGCACAATCGTTGGCTTCGCGAAGTGCATCGAGTTGAATCTGGCGAAAGCGGTTCTCCCACATATCGAACACGTTCAGCGTTTTGCTGACGGCATCACGATTGCCACTGAGTATCTTCAAGGCCTCGCAGGCTTGAAACGAGGCGATCACGTTGACGATGGGGCTCAGGATTCCGGCTGTGTCACACGTGGGTGTCGTACCGGGCGGAGGCGTATCACGCATCAAGCAACGTAGGCACGCGGATTGTCCGGGGATAATTGTCAGCGTTTGGCCCTCGCAACCGATGCAGCCACCGTAGATCCAGGGCACATTGAACTTCAGCGCAGCGTCGTTGAGCAAGAAACGTGTCTCAAAGTTGTCGGTTCCGTCGACAATCACGTCTGTGCCAGCAATGAGCGATTCGATATTGCCATAATTCACATCCGCGACGTGAGCTTCAACTTTCACCGACGAGTTGATCAGTTGTAGTTTTCGTTGCGCGGCAATCGCCTTCGGGAGGCC
>JAGQPK010000906.1 GCA_020426755.1 Planctomycetales bacterium | reverse complement strand
ATGAAAAAGTTTTCGCACAGGGAGCTTGACGGCTTTTAAAGGCGAGACTACCCTACGCCGATAACAGTTGTGGCTGCGTTGGATTTCGTTAACGGCGAACGCCAAACAGTCAGATTGAAAGGTTTTCGTTGCACGGGATTTGAAGTCCGTGCAAAAAAGGCCGGCAGGTTGCGAATTGCAGCCTGTCGGCCTTTTTTTATGATTGCAACAGACTCTCTCCTGCGGAGAACTTGTGCGATGCGGATACCAAGCCCGTTCTGCTCGATCGCGTGGAACGTGGTCACAGGATTACTACGCAGAGACGCCCCACTAAAGTCAGCCCGAGGAACTGTCGCCAATCCGTAGCCTGGGAGAATAATCGCGCCTAGGCGACCAATTCCGACGAAAGCAGCCCACGAGAAGAATCGTCGTGGGGCCCCGTCGAGATGGAGCGATGTCGACTGCGACCGTCGATATCGACCAGAAAAAAAACTGAGCTAAGCCGTGACGGACCGAGTGGCCGTCCGGACAAGCCGGGTGTTGAGCACGCAATGTGCTTGCATCCGGCTTTTTTTGTTTTGCAAGATCGTGTTCACGCCATCAGCAACGAGTTTTCCTGGGAGATTCTCTGACATGGAACCATTTGCTCTCACCGTCGCCTTGCCCATCTTCGGCTTGATCGCGTTGTTCTGTCTACCGTCCCGGATCGCAAACCGTAGAGCAAAGCTTGTCCGAAATCTGGTCACGACTGTCGTGGGCGTCGAGTGCTTGTTCGCGCTTAGCCTGACCGTCGGTCTGGCGGTCAAGGGCGTGCCGTCGCAGTCGATCAAGCTAATCGAAGTATGGCGTGACCTGGGCCTGAACTTAGATGTATTTGTCGATGGAGCCGCCAGCTTAATGCTGATGCTGGTAAGCTTCGTTGGCTTTGTCGTCAGTCGATTCTCGATCCGATTTCTCGATGGCGAAAGATTGCAGGGGCGTTATTTTCGCTGGCTCGGTTTTACAATCGGTGCCGTCTCCTTGATGGTCGTGGCGGGAAATCTGTTGCTGTTCTTTCTCGCTTGGGTTGCGACCAGTTTCGGTCTTCATCAACTGCTCCTCCACTATCGACATCGGGCCGCAGCGCATCGAGCTGCGTGGACGAAGTTCGCTATCAGCCGTTTCGGTGATGCACTTCTCATCGGGGCGCTGGCGTTGACTTACTACGCGTTCGGCACATTCGAGTTGACGGAATTGTTCTCGCGCGCACGGGACTTGGCAACTTCCGCATCGCAGGTGACGGCGAGTCACGTCGCGATTGGCTGGCTCTTAGTGCTGGGAGCAGTAACGAAGTCCGCTCAATTCCCGTTTCACACCTGGTTGCCAGACACGATGGAAACGCCGACGCCCGTCTCGGCCCTGATGCACGCAGGTATCGTCAACGCTGGCGGTTATCTGATCATTCGCATGAGTCCGCTGGTGGCTCTGGCGCCAACCGCGATGATAAGCTTGGCGGTCATTGGCGCATTCACCGCATGTTTCGCGGGTGTTGTCATGATGACGCAGACAAGTGTCAAGCGGTCGTTGGCTTACTCCACGATCGCCCAAATGGGCTTCATGATGCTGCAATGCGGTTGCGGGGCATTCTCGGCGGCAATGCTGCACATCCTGGCGCACTCCTTGTACAAGGCGCACGCATTTCTCGGCAGCGGAAGCGTTGTCTCGCAGGCGTTGGCGACAACCGGGGCGAAGTCACCGCAGCCGAGTCCACACTTGAGCCTAGCGTATTTGCTTGGGGCGGCCGCGATATCGGCATTCGCCTACGCAGCAGTCAGTTCGGCATTTGATGTTAATGTTGTCACCAAACCTGGCGGTGTCATACTCGCGCTTGTTGTCTGCCTTGCCCTAACGACCTGGGGCTGGCGACTGCTCTCCGTCGGTGAGATAACGACGATGTTGTTGGGAATGACAGGCATCAGCGGGCTCTGCCTAGCCTATACGGCGAGTTATCTCGCAGTCTCACATTGGCTTCAAGCTACGACCCCACTTTTCGCTATACCACCAACGCCGCGATTCGTACTCCTGGCGATTGCTCTCGCGTTCTGTGCGCTGTTCTGGCTCCATTTCGTTGTTATCCGTCGCGTTCGGCCGAATTGGCTGAATTCATTGCGAGTGCACGCGGCCAACGGATTCTATATCGACACAGTCTATCGTCGCTTACTCACTCCACTGGCCCGCAGTTAGGTCCTCAAACGGTTTTCGCCCGAGGCAAATCGACAGCAATATGGAAGTCACTGAGCTCAATCGTAATCGAAACAACGAATAGATATCGAGAAAAGGAGACACAACAGATGTCGATCGTCAACAAAAAGCCATATCCAGTCTTTGAGCCAAATACGAATAAACGATCGCACGCGCGAGTAGAAACGCAAGGCCACCAGCGAAGCGATTCAAAACACATCACGGACGCGCTGGAGCAAGTCCAAAAGAAAATCGCCCCAGTGTGGCCTTTGCAGGACTATGTCGCAGTCAACCCCTACGCGGGCCACTCAGACCAAAAGTTCCTTGCCGCGCGACGCGTCCTTCAATCGCTGTCCGATCTGGAGACGTTGATGCCGCTG
>JAGQPK010000905.1 GCA_020426755.1 Planctomycetales bacterium | reverse complement strand
CCGTTATGTCGAGCGTGCAGAGAATCTCGCACGCTTTATCGACGTGACGCTTAATTTGATGTTGGATCAACCTGCTGCCAGTGAGGCCGCGCAGTGGGAACCGCTCATTCGCGCCACCGGTGACGATAAGCTGTTCTCCGAACGCTACGAGACACCGACCCGCGATAACACGACCTGTTTTCTGACGTTTGATCGCGATTACGTCAACTCGATTATCAGCTCGCTGACACAGGCCCGCGAGAATGCTCGGACTGTTCGCGAAGTCATTTCGTCCGAAGCTTGGGAGCAGCTCAACGAATTCTATCACTTTGTGAAGCAGGCCGCTGAAACGGATGACGCGGTTGAGAATCCGTCTGATTTCTTCGGTGAGATCAAACGGCAGAGTCATCTGTTCAATGGTATTGTTGACGCGACGATGTCACATGGAGAAGGCTGGCATTTTCTGAACTTCGGCAGGTTACTGGAACGCGCCGACAAGACCTCGCGCATCCTGGACGTCAAGTACTTCACGCTGTTGCCCGAGGTCGACGACGTGGGGACGACGATCGACGATCTGCAGTGGTCCGCCGTGCTACGCTCGGTGAGCGGCTTCGAAATGTATCGTAAGCTGCATCATGGCCTGACGGTGCATCGCGTGGTTGAGTTCCTGGTGCTCGATCGGCATTTCCCTCGCGCAATTCACTATTGCCTGAGTCACGCGAACGAATCGTTGCATGAAATCAGTGGCTCGCAGTTGGATGCTTTTCGAAATCCCGCTGAGCAGCAATTGGGCCGCGTTTGCGCAGAACTTACTTACCTCGACGTCGATCAGATCATCGACCAAGGCCTGCACGAGTTTATCGACGGACTGCAGCGCAATCTGAATAAGGTAGGCGAGGCCGTAGTGAAGACCTTCTTCAGCAAGCAGTAGGCGAGCCGCGCAGTTGCCGCTTTGGATTTTGGAGTGCGATCGCGCAGCTATCGCTTTGCGAACGAAGCCAAACGGTAGGTGGCTGTGCTGATACTCTAACGCCGAATCGGCTGGCCGGAAGCCGACGTATCCGCTTCGTCCGGCTGAATAGGAAAGCGTTAGCTGCGTGATCGCCCTCCAAAAACGCGGAAAGCGATAGCTGCGCGATCGCTGTCCAAAGCCTGGAGTACGCCACGAAGCAGTTGACTTGGCGCTATCGATTGCGCACGTCGGTCTCAATTACGCCGTCACGCAGACGGAGCACGCGCTTCGTTCGCGCGGCAACATCATCTTCGTGCGTGATCATGATGATCGTTTTGCCTTCATTGTTGAGACGTTCGAAGAGTGTGAGAATCTCGTCGGTCGTTTTCGAGTCCAAGTTGCCCGTCGCTTCGTCAGCCAGAATGAAGTATGGATCGTTGACCAAGCTCCGTGCGATGGCCACGCGTTGCTGCTGACCGCCGCTCAATTCCGTCGGGCGATGCCCGAGTCGGCTGCCCAAGCCAACCATTTCCGCCAACGCGCAGCAGCGTTCACGCGTTTCGGGCGTGAGCTTGCCTTGGTACTGCAACGGCACTTCGATGTTTTCGATCACGGTGAGCTGCGGAATCAAGTTGTACGACTGAAAGACGAAGCCGATACTGGTCGCACGCACATCAGATAGTTGATCGTCGTTCAACTCGGCAACATTCTGCGGGCCCAAGAAGTACGCGCCAGATGTGGGACGGTCGAGACATCCCAGCAAGTTGAGCAGCGTGCTTTTGCCCGACCCCGACGGACCCATCACTGCCATGTACTCGCCAACGGAAACGTCGAACGTCACACCGCGTAAGGCGTGAACTGTTTCGCCCTTGAGAAAATAGTTCTTCTGTAGATCTTCTACGCGCAGCGCCGTTCCCAATTCGGTCTCAGTCATGGACATGCGTTCGTTCAATCCCGTTCGTATTGATGGGCAGCTTCGACTTATGGTCGGCGAAAACTCCGACATTCAATCATAAGAGTAACCGGAAGGGGGTCGACACCGCCACCTCGAATGCCTTTTTCCTCGATTTTATCTGGCCACTCGTGTTTTGCACGGGTACCGAGCGCGCGGTTAAAATGGCCTGACCGTGACGCAAGCGGTTCGTCACTACGTTTTCTTGACAGACTAGAGATAAGAAGGATTGACCTGCTGTGCAAATAAGCTTGAAAGGTCTGCGTATTGCGATGCCTCTCGTCGGCGTCGCGCTTTCGGCTGCCATCGTTTGGGCAGTGCAGGATCAGTTGGGATACCAGGACACTCCGATGATCCCTGGCACAAGCTGGCACGTCCATGACGGTTTGCGACCCCAGCCGCGGGTGGTGACGCCGGGAGAGCATTTCAGCCAACTTGCGCCGCCCCCCAGCGACGCGACGGTACTGTTTAGCGGTGCCGATCTATCGGCGTGGAAGCGTCCCGACGGTGGTGAGGCCCATTGGCCGGTGCGTGACGGCTATTTCGAAGCGTCGCGCGGAGGTCTGATTCGTAGCAAAGAACGCTTCGCCGATTTCCAATTGCACCTCGAGTTCGCCACGCCCGCGGAACCCAAGGGATCCGGGCAAGGTCGAGGCAACAGCGGTGTGATGATCAACGGCATGTACGAAGTGCAAGTGCTC
>JAGQPK010000904.1 GCA_020426755.1 Planctomycetales bacterium | reverse complement strand
TTGCGGCACAAAGCGCCGTTGTTCTTCCCGCTCGTAGCGGTACGTCGAAACCGGCACGCGACGGACTTCCACGGCGGGTTCCATGCGAGTGACCTCGACGGGGACCTTTTGCGTTACCGTTTCCGGAACCATCTGCGTCTGCGAGAAGGTTTGGGGAACAACATTTGGCACATAGTATCGCTGAGCCGTGTATCTGCCTGTCGATTCGGGTACCCAGTAGAGCCCAGCACGTTGGCTAGACAATTGGCCGGTGAGTGGATTCACGTATGGCGTGCGCGGCATCCAGCGGAGTCGTTCACGTACCGGCCCCGGCGAGTACTGCAGTTGATCGACGTAGCCGCCTTGATCAACCATCTGCGTGTAATTTGATGTCACGGGACGCAGCGTTGTGTAGGCCTGATCCTGGTATTGCGTTTCAGTGACGGGGCGCCACACGGTTCGCTGTTCTTCGCGCGTCGCAGTCTCAAGGACCGGCTTATCGACGAAGCGACGTTCTTCGCGCATTTGCGTTTCAGTGACGTAGTGAGTTTGCTGCACCGTCTCCTCGCGGAACTCCGTTTCGTAGACCGGCTTGAGCACCGTGTAGCGTTCCTCACGCTCGCTCGTTTCCTGGACGGGCTTGAGTACCTTGTACGTGCGAGTTTTGACCTGTGTTTCCCACACCGGCTTGTACGTCGTGACCGGCCGTTCGACGAGTTCCGTCTCAGTTTGCAGACGGTGTGTCGTGACTCGACGCTCTTCGTACACGGTCTGCGGCACTAGCCGATACGTCTCACAGGAGACCTGTGCCCAGGCCCAAGAGGGCAGACTGCTGGCGGCAAGGCAGACGACCAACAAGCTTGTCTTTTTCATCGGTCCAGTGTCCGTGTAGAAAGTCCGGTCGAGCCGCTCCAAATCCCCAGCCGCGCGGCTTGGGCGCAAATCACTGCGACTCGTATCGAATTTGGGCGAATTTAGCCGAAACGGCAACTGGCAGATGTCAGTTTTCTTTAGCGCCGACCCCGGAAGAATAAGCCAGGAAAGGACTTGCGGCGCCAAATTTTTATTCAAGATTAATAGCAAAAGATCCGACGGCTGGGACGGATCAGACTGATCGGTCGGACTTCTAATGGATCGGTCAGATCAGACTGATCTGTCCGATCGGTCGGATCGGTCGGATCTGTCGGATCCCTCTGACGCCTGACCGATCACTTTCCCAGGTGCTGCAGTGCCGTGCGGGCATCAATTTCCACACCGGTACGGACGTCGCTGCTGATGTCGGGGCTGTCCAACACACTTTGGATGGCGTCGGCCAGTTCGGCACGATCGATTGTTTGGTCTTGCTCGGCCAGCTTCTCAATCGCGCGGATGGCGCTAGAGATCACAGACGTTTGCACGACGGCGTCGAACCTCGGGGAACCGTCGTCATTCTTCTGTTGATAGATCTCCAGCATCTCGTACAGCCTTGGTACTGCGGAGCGTTCGCCCAATCGCGCCAGCGCGGTCGCGGCATTGAAGCGGACCAGCGGTTCGGGATCGGACGCAAGTCCCGTTAGCAGTTGCAACGCCTGATCGCCGCCGATAACACCCAGCACGTAGGCGGCGCGGAGTCGCAGTTCGTTGGCAGCTTCCCGTTCCTCAGACGATTCGCCCGAGGCTTTGGCGGCCTGCTCAACGGCTTGCATGAGCTCCTGATCGTTACGCATCAGATCGCAGCGTTCCGGCGAGAAGTCGGCGCGACGAGCAAACGTCTCCAGCGCGGTCTTACGAACTTCGACGTCGACGGGCGTCTTTTGTTGCGTGGCAGCTTTGATCAACGTTTCCCGACCATTTTCGACCTCGAACAATCCCAACGCCAGCGTCAAATAAACGCGCAACTTGACTCGTTCCGGATCGGCACTGCCCTGCTCCAGCTCTTTCTCGAGCAATTCCGCGACCTTCTCGGCCAACTTGGGATCGCGGCGCAGGTCCTCGTGCTTGTGATCGGTCAGCAGGTTGGCCACGGTCAGCGCCTTCTGCCAACTACCGGGATTCACCTTATTGAGCTGCGTTACGAGGTCTTCGGGCTTGGTTCCCATATGGGCCAGCCAATTGAACATCAAGGACACCATCACGATCGCGACCACGATGACCAGCGGCACGACGAACAGCTGCATCAGGAAGCTGGCCGACGGCGGCTGGACGGGGGGCAGATTGTCTTCGGGAGCTGACATGTCCGCGGTATTCCTTGTTATCTTTAAAAACACCTGAGTGTACCCAGCAAGCCGATTGGTCGCGAGCCGGTGCGACAAAAGTCGCGATTCGCCGCGTGTGGCAAGGAGTCCGTGACGCGGAAGCTCGAGTTTACATGTTGTACCTGGAACTGACACTGCCGACGGCCGAGGAAAACTTGGCGCTAGACGAAGCGCTGTTGGAAGAAGTTTGCGCGGGCGAGCAGGAGCATGACGTGCTGCGGATTTGGGAGTCGCCCGCCCCGGCGGTCATTGTCGGACGGGCCTCCCGCCTCTCGCTGGAAGTCAACCTGCCGCACTGTGCAGCTAATCGGATTCCCGTGCTGCGGCGTTGCAGCGGCGGCGCCTCGGTTGTGCTCGGCGCCGGCTGCCTG
>JAGQPK010000903.1 GCA_020426755.1 Planctomycetales bacterium | reverse complement strand
CAAGTTTTCGACGGTCGTAAGAAGCTAAGAACTGGACCTGACCCCGCGAAACCTAGTTGGCAGTCCAATGCCAACTGAGCGTCACGACGACTCCGGCCGCGCTAGCCATCGTCCATTGGCCGGATTCGGGCTACGTGGAAACTTCCAGCTCCAGCGAAAAGCGATAGCTGCGCGATCGCACTCCAAAGTCAGCGTTCGGCTCGCCGGTCGTTTGGAGTGCTGCCGCGCAGCTGCCGCTTTCGAACGAAGCGATTGACGATGCGTCACCGAACCGAATGGGGACGCGTCACGATTGGCCGTCCAATGCCAACTGAGGCGCGGGAAAGCTCCCCCAAAAAACTTTCGCTCCGGCTGCTTACGGTTCGGACTGTCTCGTGAATATCCCTTTGGCGGCGGAACTGAACGCCGCTCAAACGAGACGATTCTGCACCCTTTCGCTATCAGGAACTTTCTCATGTTCGCATCACGCAACAACCGCCGTGCACAGTCCCGTAAGCCCAATTTGAAGGTCGAGCAACTCGAGAAACGCGAGGTATTCTGCTCCTCGATGTCGCTGTCCGGCAGTGCTCTGTCCATTCAAGGCGATTTTCTGGCGGACAACATCGCCATCGTCGACAATGGCGACGGTGATCTGCGTGTGACCTGCGACGGGGCCACGAGCATTTACGAGAACATCACTCAGCTCAACGTCCGTTCCAACGACGGGGCCGACCGAGTCACTTACTTCCAGCAGGGCAATCGGACTCGCAATATGGATCTCAACGTCTGGCTGGCAGGTGGCAACGATTACTTCCTGGCGAGCGTCGGCGGTGACGTCAACGCCTACCGCACGCTGGACATTTACGTCAACGGCGGCAATCAAAACGACTCCATTTACGTCTCAGCCAGCAATGACGTGGACGTGCGATCCGGCGGCGTGCTGAAGCTCGACCTGGACGGCGGCAGTGGCGCCGACACCGTATGGATCAACCATCGAGGCGAAGTGGACGGGACGATTCGCATGAAAGCATCGGGCGGCAGTGACAACGATCGCCTGGTCGCTCGCTTCACCGCCGACGCTGGCAGCACGGGCAGTCTGATCGGCCGTGACAATCGCGGACCGGCACTGCTGGAAGGCAATAGCGGCGACGATCAAATGGACTTCCGCGTCTACAAACGGTCCACCGATCCGTTCGCGGTCGACGCCTTGTTAGATGGCAGCGACAACTGGTTCCTGGATGGCGGCAACGACACGGGCTACCACACATCGAACGTTCGCGCCAGCGGACTTGAACGTAACTTTGTGATCTAAGCCTTCCACGGAAATTCTCGCTCAAAATCGGTTGCCGGGCCTGTGCCCGCAGGGCGTTCGGCGCGGGATCAATCTTGCAGGATCGTGGTAAGGACTTTGATACCCGCGTCGAAGGTCTTCTGGCTAGCGGCGCGGTGCACCGTCATCATCCCCGTGGCACCGACCGTCACAATGGATTCGCCGTCGGCCGTGAAGCAGGCCCAGGCGACGTGGTCGTCGGGCGAGTTTGCGTAGGGCGACTCGTAGCAGAGTTGCCAGTTTTCCGTATTCCACAAACGAAACCGGTTATCGTCGCCTACGGCCAATAGCCGTTTTCCATCGGGTGAGAAGTTGAGACCAAGCACGGATCGAGTCACTTTGGGAACGGATCGCAACTTGCGTCCGGTGTGGGCATCGTAAACGTCAAACGAGTTGTCGCCCAGGCTCGTTTGAACGAGGTAATTATCGTCGGGAGAGAACACAGGGAACTCAGCGCTTGAGGGGTGCGTCGGTATCTCGAAACGCAACTTGGGCGTCAGGCCGTCCATGTCATAAACGTGGACGCTGCCTCTGGCGAGATAAGTGGCCGCTAAGCGTGGCAAATGATTGGCGAAGGTCAATGCGAGTTCGGCGTGGACACCAATTTCGACATTCACAGCGGCTGTCGGCGGATCCATGAGCTGCCAATCCGTGGTGCTTCCCACGCGAAACTTGCCGTCGTACGATGTCACTGCAAAATATGGAAGGCGAGGATGGATCGACGCGTTGGCCGCTTTCTTCCATTCGTGCACTAGCCGCGATTCACGCCAGTCCCATAAGTCTACCACGGTACCTCGATCCACATTAAAGTTGTAAACACTGAGGTACTTCCCATCGGAGGTGAAATGCGGATCTCGAGCCCCGGGGTCGGTGGGACCGACCGATTGAACCCGTTCGCCCGTCGATACTCGCCAGAATTCGATTGCCTCTTGATTCGACAGTACGACGAGATCATCATCGGCGATTGGATAGGCGACGAGTCCCTTTAATTGTGAGTCGGAGCAATGCCATCGTCTGATCGCTTGGATTGCCGTAGGTTGCCGTTCACTCTCACGCGGATCGAGCGGCCAGATCCGCACGTTCTGTTTGACATCGGCAAGCATGAGTGAAGACGCATCGTCGAGGAACGCTACATCCAGAATTGGACTTGGTGTGCGGGGAAACCTGCGGAGTTCCTGGCCGCTATTTAGTTCATGCAACCTCACGGAAGTTTTGTCACAGACGGTGATCACGCGGTTACCGTCGGGACACACGGCAACGCATTCGACGGGGCCAG
>JAGQPK010000902.1 GCA_020426755.1 Planctomycetales bacterium | reverse complement strand
CTGAGTGCCATTGGGCGCTAGCCGCGGTTCTCAGCATTGGCTGAATCGGCGCCGGGACAGAACCGACGCTAGCGCGTTGCGGCGAACTACTCGCGCCTTGTAGCGAACTTCTAACGCGTTACGGCGAACTTCTAGCGCCTTGTAGCGACGTAACGGCGAACTGCTGCTTTGCTTGTTACGACGCCAGCGCCGATCGGCATCATCACGTTGCGAAACGTGAACACGCAATCAGCCAGCGGACCCCCGCTTTCCGGTGTTTCGTGTTTATTCCAGCTGCGGCATTTAGATTGCTTGAAAACTCGTTTGTAGGGGCATAGAATCGAACCAACTCGCCCAGCTTAGACGGGTTCCGCGCTTCACAGGCCATGTTCCTTGGGACATGAGCGCTTCTGGCAATTGCAACCTCAGTGATTGCCAGGATGGGGCAAGACATCGGCAATGCGCGAATTGATGTGCGGATCAAGGGCATTCGTCTGTCTAAGCAAGCGGGGTGGTGAGATTCACCGTGTGCACGGCTTTTGAGTGCCTGCACAGCGCGGTTGGATAGTCGCTGCAAACTAGCCCAAATGACAACTTGGTAATGCAACAAGAGTAAGCCCACTTAACGCATTGATTCTTGAGAGGACCACGTGAAAGAGACGCCTCACGGCGCCGCTCAGCGTTCGCGCTGGCGGCTGCGCCGAACTCGCGCGCACAGGCCGAAAGTCCGCGATCGCTCCTTCGCCGAACTACTTGAACAACGCCATCTGTTGGCCATTGACGTCGCCGGTACGCTTCCCGACGCGTCCAACTGGTCCGGCACGGTGCACGTGACAAATGATCTCGTGCTGCCTGCAACGGCGTCACTCAACATTGAACCGGGTACGGTTGTGAAGTTGAACCAAGGCGTTCACTTTCAGATCCTGGGTTCGATGAATGCCGTCGGCAATGCAGGCCAGTTCATTGTCTTTACATCCACGAACGATGACACCATCGGCGAGGATCTGACTGCGGCCGCGACCACCGCAGTGCCTGGCAGTTGGGATGCGTTGTGGATCGATTCCGCGACGACGATCTTGGATCATGCGGAAATTCGTTTTGCTGGCAATCGTTCGTCACCCGGCAATGGTAGTTGGCGGACCCCAGCGGTCCATGTCGCTCAATCGCCGACGTTGCGCAGCGTTACGATTTCCGATAGCGAAAACCAAGGTCTCATCATTAACAGCGGTTCTCCCGCGTTCGAAGATCTGTCGATTGAACGTTCCGGCCGAGAAGCGATTTACTTGAAGCCGGTAGCGACGCCTACATTCACGCGTGTTAGCGCCAGCGACAACGTCGGTGGTGATCGCGTCACGCTCGAATCAGGCACGATCACAGTCGATCAGACGTGGGACTTTAGCGGACTGCCGGTGCACCTGACCGATGATCTTGCGATCGATGCTGCGGCGACGCTCACGATCACCCCCGGCACAATCGTGAAGTTACCGTACGGTGCGCACCTCGATGCGCGCGGCAATATCTTAGCCAACGGCACCGCGGACGAGCCCATTATCTTCACTTCGGTGCGCGATGACGTCCACGGCGGTGATTCAAACGGCGATGTTGATGAAGAATTGCTGCCGACACCAGGCGCCTGGAATGCGCTCTGGTTGAAGACAAACGAGAGCCGCTTGGATCACGTTGAGTTTTGGTACGCCGGTAATCAATCGAGTCCAGGCAATGGCAGTTGGCGTACGTCGGCGCTGCACGTGCTTGGTGACATCGCGCCTGAAATTCGCAACACCTCGTTTTTCGACTCCGAGAATCAGGCGATCTACGTCAACGCCGGCAAGCCGGTTTTCGAAAACATCACGATGCAGCGCGGTGGAGCTGAGGCGGTCTATCTGGAAATCGCTGCGAATCCGTCCTTCAAGAACATGACGGCGATCGGCAACGCCGGCGATCGCGTGACGATTCGCACTAGCGGCGCAACGGTTCAAGATGCGCGAGTCTGGGACTTCGGCGGTTTGCCTGTCTTCCTGACCGACGACCTGAACTTGGGTGCCGATTCAGAGCTCACAATTGTGCCGGGTACCGTCATTAAGTTGCCACGTGGAGCACACTTCCAGCTTTTGGGTGCTGCACAGATCGTCGGCAGCAGCTCGGCGCCGATTGTCTTTACGAGCATCACGGATGACAGTGTCGCTGGCGACACGAATGCGGACGGCGCTTCGGTGGGCACGCCCGGTAGCTGGGATGCGATTTGGATCAACTCGTCGAACGTCCGCATGGACAACGTGGAAATTCGTTTCGCTGGCAACCGTTCCAGTCCAGGCAACAACAGTTGGCGAACGCCGGCACTTCATCTGGGCAGTGATACCGCCGCACAACTGACGAATATTCGCATCTCCGATGCCGAGAACGCAGGTATCTACGTCAACTCGGGTACGGCTAGTTTCGATAACCTGACCGTTGAACGTGCCGGTGCGGAAGCGGTGATTGCGGAACTGGAAGCTCAACCAACTTGGGCCAACGTCACGCTGTCGGGCAACGTCGCCAATCGCGTCACCGTGCGCACCAATGGCAAAACAACCGCCCAGGATCTGGTGTGGGATTTTGCCAGCATG
>JAGQPK010000901.1 GCA_020426755.1 Planctomycetales bacterium | reverse complement strand
CGCACTTTGGGACGCAGTGGAGGCATGGTTCGCCGGTGGCACAGCGGCATCTGGCCAAATCAATCCTCAAGCCGCAGCCGTCCATAACTTCACGGGCAACGGGCGGGCAACTTGGCAGATCTACCCGCCCGACCGCACCAAAGAAAACCGCGTCCCTTTGGCGTGGAATACATTTGCGCAGCCCACTGCAATCGACAGCACCACGTTCGGATATCGATGGGATGCGAAAAGGGTAACCAACACCCAGGCGCAAGCCGCGTCGATCATCACTTTGCCCGAGTACTATCGACTCGAACAAGACGAACAAAAGAATCAACGGAGTTGGGTCGTAGTTAGTCCACAGGAGGTGCCGCCGGAGACCGGCCTGTCACAAGTTGACTTCCCGCGTGCACGTCGCATCTCACAAGAGCCGTACGTCACGCCTGACGAGCCAAACAGTTGCTGGAAAAACCCCGGACCAGTCGCAGGACCATTTCAAGTGCAACTGGGCGATGGCAGCTTGGTAACCTACTCGTGGTATCGCTGTGCGGATCAGCCGGCCGTCCTGAATGCCGATCTGACGGACGCTGAACGAGAGAGTTTTCAGAAACACGTCGAGATGTTGCATCGCAGTTGGACAAAGGACCGCGACTACCTCCCGCCGCCGACCATCGGTACACTCGCCGAACTCGACCCTGCGTTAATTGTCTCGCCGCCACCCGGCCTCGAGATCGGCTATGTGCCCATTGTCACTCGGCAGGAACTCTCATCTCCCCGTTGACCACACTTTTGACAGCAGTCGAGTTGCCGTTTAACAGAGGTCTCCGTGCAGCAGTTTCCCGTCCCGTCGATGGCACTCACTTCGCACAACGCGATACCGGGAAGGGGAAGGGGGCTCTTCGTACCACACAAAGCTGCTGTCATCGAGCTACCGAAGTTCGCGGCAAGACGCCAGCCGCGGTTCTCGCCGAATTTAGACTTGGCTCCGACGCTGGATTTCGGATTTCGGATTTCTGATTTCGGAATGAGCAATGAGCAATGAGCGGTGTTTTCAGATTTCAACATTTACAACTCCGCAATCATCATTCGGAAATCGGCGCGCACGTCGTGGAACGCGATAGCAGCCTTCACAAAGGAACTGACATGAACACGATTTCGCGCCCGATGATTGTAGAGCGCTGGAGCTTGCTGTGTGGCTTCGTGAGGCTCGCAGTGGTGCTTTGGTGTTGCACGTCAATCGACTCGATCGATGCCGCTGACGTGCCGCGGGCTAAACTGCAGATAATCAATGGCACGGATCAGCCCGTGGATGTCTTTTGGCTCAAGTCCGATCAGGAGCGAGTGCCGAGTGGCACCATTGAACCGGGCGAGGACACAAACATCACAACGACGCTCGGACATCGCTTCGCGATTCGAGGTCGCGATGACGATTCAGAGTCAACAGTCGTCAGTGAGGCACTTGTCCAAGCGTATCGCGTCGGTGGAATACCTGATTTCTACACGCAGCGCAGCGAGGCTCACGGTTATCCAATTGTCGCTTCGGCGCGAGTCAATCCGTTCGCACTACAAGAGGCTGCCTACCTCGTGGATTTGATGTTGGCACAGCGTCCCGACGTCCGTGAAGCGATGATCAAGAGCGGTTCTCGGCTGTCGATCCTCGCCTGGAATGAATTCACGACCGATCAGCCAGAATGGAAGTGGCTGGCCAAAACACCCCTTCCCGAGTTTCCAGGCATTGCAGCTGATAATTTCTACGACGCGCGGGCGCGCGGCATGGGAGGAAGTCAGACCGATCCGTTCTGTTCATGTGGCGAAGAGAACCTGCTCTGTTATCTGGGCGATCCGTACCCGACGGAGAACATTTTGATTCACGAGTTCGCGCACAACATCCATTTGCGCGGCATGGTCAACGTGGACCCAACGTTCGACGTGCGGCTCAGATCCGTTTATGACACGGCCATGCGTGAGGGCTTATGGAAGGGCAAGTACGCAAGCGTGAATCACCATGAGTACTTCGCGGAAGGCGTACAATCGTGGTTCGACAACAATCGCGAAAACGACCATGACCACAATCACGTCAACACGCGTGAGGAACTTCTAGCATACGACCCTCGACTGGCTGCGCTTTGCCGCGAGGTATTCGGCGCGACGGAACTGAAATACACGAAGCCGCAAACGCGTCTAACCAGTCACCTAGCTGGTTACGATCCGAAACAAGCGCCCACATTTGTTTGGCCTGAGCGTTTATCGCAGGCCAAAGCCGAAATCCATCGCCAGGCAAAAGCGCGCGATGCCGCAGCCAACGCCGCTCCCCCTGCATCGAAGTAATGCAACGGAGGTAACACTTCACTGGAATGAAGTTGCTCTTGCTGGCCCGTTGAATCTGGTGTCAAGATTTAAGCAGTCACTAGACTACGGGATCTCGAGGGCATTGCGACTTTGCAATGAGAATATCGAGTACTGCGTGTATTCTGCATTGTAATTCTGAACGCTGAATTGCAGAATCGCTCGTGTCAGTGTCAGTGGGAAATCAAACCCCCGTCGTTTGGCCTGCATCGCGTAGCGATTGTTGACGGTAGGCCGGTGATTTATCGCCGGTGAGCGTCGGCATCATGGCT
>JAGQPK010000900.1 GCA_020426755.1 Planctomycetales bacterium | reverse complement strand
ACGACGGCCAGATAGTTCGTGTAGCCATCATCCAAGTCCGATCCAGGCGACTTGAACACCGCCGGCATTTGCCGCGCAAGCTCGCGGTTGTGCGGACTATCCCACGGCTCGTTCAAATGAAACTGACGGTACAGCCCCTGCTCTTCCAAGTATGGCAGCAGCGCCACGCGCCAACTCAAGCCGGGTTTCCCCTCAGGCGTGTAGATCGCCGACGTAGGATAGCGACCGCGCGCCGACTCGTAGCTCATCAGCGCCACACCGAGCTGTTTGAGATTGTTGAGAGTTTGCGTGCGGTAGACTGCACCGCGCACGGAATTGATCACATTGTTCGGCGGACGACGCTCGGGTAGCGCGATTCGCGGAGCTGGTCGTGTCGGCGGTTCAACCGCAGGCGGCTTCACCGCCACTGCCGGCTTGTTCTCGACGACTTCTTTATCCTCGGGCTCTTCCTCAGCGACCGGATCGTCGCTGGGTTCCGTCGCGTCTGCGTCGTCCGCGCGTCGAGCAGCGCGATTCGCATCATCCGAGTCCTCGGACTCCTTTGCTTCTTTGGCTTGCTTGCGGCGCTCCGCCAGAATCTGACGGATTAACAACTGGTCACTTTTGCTGAGACGCACGAGCGGCAAGCGCACTTCCTTGCCCGAATCAGCGCGCTTTAATACCGCCTTACCGTTCGAGACTTCGATGAACTCAGCCTTCACCGAGAACTTGCCGGTACTGTCGGTCCAGGTGCGAACTTCAGCGATAGCGGGCGACGCTGTGAGCAGCGCAAGCAGCCCGACACACAACACTTGCCGGAAAGAAATCATGGCATCACCGTACGTGCGAGTTACTCGTGACGTAACGCTTCGATCGGATCCATCATGGCAGCTCGGCGCGCTGGATACAAGCCGAAGAGCACACCGACACCGATCGCGATCACCAGCGAGGCAATGATCGACCAAGGCGCGATCCGCGGTTCCAACTGCATGATTGAGGGCGGCAACGCCGCGGTCATATCGGGAAAGAACCGCGTCATCCCCCAGCGCACCGCATGCACGGTTGGTTTGATGAGAAACCCGAGAGCCACGCCCAGGCCACCGCCGACCGACGTGAGCACAACCGCTTCGATCAAGAACTGGCGAATGATATCGCGCCGCTTGGCACCTAGGGCACGTCGCACACCGATCTCGCGCGTACGCTCCGTAACCGTCGCCAACATGATATTCATGATGCCGATGCCACCGACCACGAGCGAGATGCCGGCAATCAGAATAAGTAACAGGTTGAACATCATCCGCATCAGCTCGGCTTGTCGCAGCAGTTCCTTCGGCACGACCACGCTATAGTCGACTTTGTCGTGATACTTCTCCATCAAGCCGCGAATCACTTCGGCGGCAGGCTCGACATGCTCAACATCAGGCAGGCTAACAGTGATCTGACTCAGCTCAACCACTTCGCCTTCGCGGCTCCCCGAGCGACTGGTGAAGACCATGTCGCCAATCCGTGCTTTCAGAGTTGAGAGGGGAATGTAGACGTCGAGATTGAACTCTTGCGCGGCCAGGCTACCGCCGATAGCTGCCGACGCATCGCGTTCCGCCATCACGCCGACGATCACGTAAAAGTCATTGTCAATGCGAAGTGAACGTCCCAGCGGACTCTCGACAGGAAAGAGCGTGCGCGCCGTTTCGGCCCCGAGTACCGCGACGTTTTCCGGCGGGTTACCGTCGCGGGCTGTCAAGAAACGACCGGCTTCCAGCTTCAAATGATTCAACGTCGCGTATTCAGGAGTACAGCCCACGACACGCGACTCAACATAACGATCGTTGTTACGTACTTCACGCCGAATCTCGCGCATCGGCACCGCGTCTTGTACGAACGGTAGGTTCGTCGTTAACCGTTTGAAGTCGGCACGCAACACGCCGTAGGTCATGAACATGCCACCGCCACCGGCATTGCTGCTCTCTTGCGGAGGCTTGACGCTGCGCACAATCACGTTGTTGGCGCCGAGATCCTTGATCTGCTGCTGAGCTTGGTAACTGACGCCTTCCCCCAAGGCCACCAACCAGATCACCGCCGTGATGCCAATGAGAATACCGAGCACCGCCAGACCGGAGCGCAGTTTGTGTAACAGCAGGCTAAAGAAGCCCAGTCGAAGCGTAAGCAGGGTTTGTTGAATCACAGCAAATGATCAGCAGCGAGTAGTGTCGGGAAGATTGCTACGTAAGGCTACGGACGTGCGCCGCCGGGGCCACCTGGACCGCCCGGGCCACCACCAGGACCGCCGGGCCCGCCTCCCTGCTGAAATCGTTGACGAAGAGCGTCCATGTCGGCGCGGTCAATGAAACCGTCGCCGTTCGTGTCCATCATGTCGAAGCGTTCTTGCATCTGCGGCGGTGCTTCTTCCTTGCTGACCTTGCCGTCGCCATCCTTATCGAACTGCAACGGATTCATGCGTCCGCCAGCACCGCCTCCACCCGGTCCGCCAGCGCCTGGGCCGCCAGCGCCGGGGCCACCCGGACCCGGACCGCCCGTTCGGCTAGGGCCATCAACGCCTGCGCCGGGACCTGCGCCCGGGCCACCTGCGCCAGGTCCTCCAGGCCGATCACCGCGCGGAGCATCG
>JAGQPK010000008.1 GCA_020426755.1 Planctomycetales bacterium | reverse complement strand
CGAAGCCGCTCAACTTAGTTACTCTTCCCAATCAAAGCGAAAGAAGATCAACCGAATTTACAGAAATACTGTTGCTCAATCTTACGTTTTAAATAACGGTACTTGGGTTCGGTTAGAATCCGAGATTCCGGAGGCTTCACTACTGCGGCTTCCTTGTTGGGCATGGCACCAGGTGTTTTGCAGGATTACTTGGCAATGACGCGAACTTAATATGAGGAGTGGATAGAGACAGTTGGCGAGTTGTGATTGATGAGGATATGTGGCCAACACCGGAACCATGGAAGTCTGATCTGGAGGCGAGGCGGCGTTCGAAACGCTTCGCCGTGAAGCGGTGCGCACGGTCTCGCGTTTTCAGGGTGAACAGCGTTGTAGTCGTAAACAATAACCGAACAGCGACACGCACGGCTGCAAATCGAGATCTATAGCAACGGAGTTCGGAAGCGAAGTTCTTCCATGGCCTTTCGTTGGATGCGTCAAGCATGAATCAATCGAAAGAACTGGCGGACTTGATGACAAGGTGGATGGCCGTCCCAGTTTTCGTAGTTATCCTTGGAGCGTGGGTCGCCTGGCAGTCGGGGTTTGAGAACAGTCAGGCCGTTCTGGCATACACTTTAGTATCATTGACAACCTTGCTTATCTGGCGCCATTCGACATATAGACTACTGCCAACCCGCTGGACAACTGCACTAAAGCTGTTAGAGCCAGACCTCGAGAAGCAATGGAACTGGTTGGCAAAACGAGTGTTGATCGTGAGTGGCGCAATATTGATTGTTGCATCAATAATGATCTTGGTTGGTGTTTTAAGACTCGACGTGAACGTTGTAGGGCTGGGAGGGACAATCATGGTTGTACATCAGCTGCTAAGAGTTGGAATTCTGAACGTACTGATTCGGCGACTACTTGACCAGCAGGCAGACAGATCGTGAATAGCAGCGCAGGTGGCCATATCTAGCGCAGAGGCTTACCACTACGGATTCATCGCGAAGACCGCAATTCAAGACGAGACTAGAAACCGCGGGAGGACATGATTCCTGCGTTGAGCGTCACACTGATCGTGCCGGACCAAGGGTTTCCGTCAATTCCGTACGATGCCCCAAGTGATAACCAGCACATACAAAGTTCACTAAGGCGACCCGATCGTGGAGCTCGTTCTAACCGCAGTTGTCGCAATTGGATGCCTAGTGATCGTAATCCAGCAACACCACCGTGATCGCGCGTGTCGTGAAAGCATATTCCTTGTGAACCTATCGGAGCTGTTCGTCGCGAATGGAATTGCCATCGGGGGGCGGTTACTCGTGGTTGTGTGGATTTTAGGAATCATTGTTAGCCAGGTTTACACTGCACGACGGGGCGCGATATTTGTCGACGCGGTTCTAGGTGAACACGGCGTGTGGATGTCGCTGGGGTCAGCAAGTCCGAATCCAGTGGTTTGCTGGAACGAAGTAGCTCGCTGGTCTTGGAGTCGTACGCCGACATTACATTTGAATCTCTACGACGGCCGGGCTGTTCATTCGATTTCGGTAGAGGAAGCGGAGAAGGAGGTTGTCGAACAAGTACTTCTGAAGAAACTTTCATCGCCGGTGACAAACGTAAGGCTAGACAACGCCGAGACACTCTGATGATTGCCGGGGACATCCTTCTCGCCGACCGTTACTTGTGCTCGTGGCATGAAGTCTACTTACTCAAGCAGCGACGTATTGACACGGTCACTCGCCTGCATCACTGTCGCAAGGTCGACTTACGAAACGGCAAGCGATTGGGCAAAGACGATCATGTTGTTTGCTGGCGTCGTGGGCCCTAGGTTCGATCGCTCAGTGGACCGGCTCAGAAGGAACTTGCAGAGTCCATCGAAGTGCGCGAGACACACGTAGTCATTCAGCAAACACGATTTCGCGGCCGTAAATTGGTCGGAAGGAGCCCTGGACGCACATTCTCGCGTACGCTCTGGTAGGCAAGATCATTGCGCAGGCGTCCACCGCTCCAGGCATCTCAAGCGTGAGATAATGAAACGACTTACGAAAACCTACGTGCCATTCGTGTGCGTGACCTAACGCACTTAAATGAGTCAGCAAGAATGCGGGCCGCCCGACATCGACCTCCCACGAATTGCCCGAGGAAGTCCTCTAATCCATGCCAGCTTGACACCACCCAACAGGTCACTAGTTGAACATCGTTGAGGGAGAAAGGGCGGACAACGATCAATACACAATCAATAACGCTCGACAAAGGACGTTATGGTGCGCTATTCTCGCGAAGACGAAAACTCATAGGAATGCCGAATTACTGATGTGCTCACTGCGTGAATCAGATGCTGCTACGCGGGGCAAATGCATGAGTCACGGGCGAATCAACCATGGATGACTCACTCACATCACAACCCGAGCAAGATCTCGCCGTCGCACCCGTCCGCAGTAAGCACCTAGCGATTCCTCGGCTAGTCGAGCAGGCAGGTGCCGCGGCGAACTTTGCTTGGGAGGAGTTCGTGTTCGGGAGGCTTCGCAATCCGCACACGCGGGCTGCGTATGAACTGGCCATTCGGCGGTTTCTTGGCTATTGCGAATCCGTTGGGAAGGTTCTGCCGAGCGTGTCGCCTCGTGATGTGGGGAGCTATCTCGACGGGCTCGACTACGCACCGGCGACGAAGAAGCTGCATCTTGCGGCGATGCGGCACTTCTTCGACACGCTCGTGACGCGGCACGTTGTGGTGCTCAATCCGGCGGCGTCGGTTCGCGGGGACCGGCTGCAAGTTGTCGAAGGGAAGACGCCCGAGATTTCGATCAAGCAAGTGCGCCGGCTGTTTCAGTCGATCTCGACGAAATCGGTCGTTGGGCTGCGCGACCGGGCGGTGATCGGGATCTTGGTATATACGGCGGCTCGTGTCGGCGCTGTTGCCAAGCTTCGGCGCGGCGACTTTTATGATCTGGGCGATCAATTCTGCCTTCGGTTCACTGAAAAGGGCGGCAAGTCTCGTGAGATTCCCGTACGCCATGATCTGCAGCGGTGGATCTGGGAGTACCTAGAAGCTGGAGGCATGGAGTATTCGGAGAAGTCGAAGCCGCTCTTTCGGACAACCGAGCGTCGCACGAAGTCGCTCACGCAGAACCCGATGACGGCTGGCGATATGGCCCGCATGGTCAAACGGAGGCTGCGCGCGGCTGGGCTGCCGGATCGACTCTCTCCGCATTCTTTTCGCGTAACGACGATTACGGATCTGCTGAGTCAGGGCGTGCCGCTTGAAGATGTGCAGAACCTTGCCGGCCACGCTGATCCGCGCACGACGCGGCTTTACGATCGGCGTCAGCGTCGGGTGACTCGCAACATCGTCGAGCGGATCTCGATCTGATTCGTGGCCGCAGGTGTAGTGCTTACTCTTGGTGTGGAGTTGATTCATACGGTCGCACAACGCGCCGTCGCAAGGGCAAAATCTCGGCTGGCAGCTGGCTTTTGCCGGCTGTATTGCGAATTCGGTTGACTTGCCGCAGTAACAGCAGCATCTGGCGGCGGACCGGCGCATATGGCGCGTATGGCAACTCGTAGAACGCCTTCGCCAGCTGCTCAGCCGATTCCCGCAACGCTCGCTCAGCAAACCACGCTCGTAGCTCAAGGTAGCGATCACGATCGATCGCCACGTGCGCGTGCCAGTTCTTGTCAACGCGTCCATCCTTCAGACGGCCGCCTCGCTTGTAGCTGATCGCGTAGCCTGCGTACCGAATTGGTACTCGCCGTATGTCGCGAATCAACTTTGCTTCGTCGCGATAGAACGGATGCTCGCCGCTCGTTGCCAATAGGACGAAGGTCGATTCGTGACGAATGTACTGCAGGTTCGCGAGGCCCGTTCGTTTGCGGCGTGCCCTCGTCGATTCACTCACCGCGATGCCGTACTTTGCGATCAGTTTGGTGTCGATCGTCTTGGCGCACTTGCCGGCCGGGACTCGGCCGTGCACGTAAAACCAGTAGCCGTGACGCAAGTAACAGCAAGCGATCTGTTGGACAAAACCTTCGATGGTCGTTGTGACTGCTCGATACGACATGAGCCTCCTGCATGGGTGTACTGCCAGAAAAAGTTGGGGACCTGTTTGCGCGCGGCACAGGTCCCAGAAGCCGCTTCTTGAAAAACATTTCGTGCGCAGGGCCAGGATGCCCGCCAGCTACGATCGTTCAGCTCGAACGATTCTTGCCAACAGAAACACCCTTGCAGCGGCGTATGCGGCGCGGCACTACATTCATGTATTGTGCCACGCCAATGCATACTACCCACCACGCAAACAACCTTTCGGCAGTCCCCCCGAATTGCAGACGCACCTCGGGGTACTGCCGTCCAGTCATCGCCACAGAAGGCCTGTGCTCCCACACAAGTCTTCTGTAACCGCTTGCGTCTTTCCAAGAACCGCCGGCTGCTGATGTGCAGCCGACCGCGCAGATCATCGACAGAATTCACCAGTCGCAACGAAGCTCGCGTGTCGCCACCATCCTGGTGACATTGTTCCGCGGCTTCGCTACAGAACTGGTACTGTTGCCCGTCAGCCCTTTCGTTGTGGCTCAGTCTCCGGCACCACCCGGCGACGCCAACGAGATTCCACTGCCTTGCAGAACCATCGCTCAAGTCACACAGCAAGCTCCCGCTTGCTGCTGACTCGACTTCTACTCAGGCCACACTCCCACTCTACGGCGTTTCGCGATCACAGCCGGACGCAATGCATCCGCTGCCGTTCGCTACTCGCACCTCGACGACTAATCGAGGCACCGGCAACCAACCGGCCCCCATAGAGCTTCCTGCGTTAGCTATGCTCTTCGCACTGCAGATCACGTCGCTATCCCGAGTGACCGGGAGGGAATTTGGCTGTATGTCCGGTCCGCCAGAACCGGCATAGTTTCGACGACAACTCGACACTTGCCGAGTTGACGTCATTTCTAAGGGCCGAACGTAGAAGCACCCTTTTACCCACCAGCCAAAGACGTTCGCGTTTCGGCTCCGTCTTCTGCAGCACTCACCGACAAGCCCTCGCGGGCCTTTCATGGTTGAGCTATTCGCGGTCGCTAGATTTGCCAGCGATCCCCGCGGTAAGTCAGCCGCGGTTCGGCCTGTCACCAGGCTCGAAGCTCCCCACGTCGGACAGGTTGAGCGAGGTCGATGACCTCGAGCCCCCTGTGCAGGATTACGCATGCTTGTATTCTTGATTGGAATCATCGCATATTGCCTCACCTGCTTTGAAACATAGCGGCCTCGATATGATCGAGGTATTTCCGCATCGCCCACGAACAACGCATGTTGCCGATCGCCGTACGCATCAGCGAGTTGTAAGGCAGTGACCAGGCGTGTCGGCCGCTGCCAACGCGATTGGCATCATGGTGCGTGTTGACGGTTATCGGATCGAATCGTCGGATTACTCGGTGTCGCGTTTGCTGACGTACAAGTGTCAGCAGTCGTCACCGGATTACTCGACGAAGCCTCCGTCGAACTGGACAAGCACCTCTCGATGCATCCAGCTCTACGGGCCAATCGCGTCGTTGGAGGTTGGCCCAACGCCCTTAGCTTGGATGGTGAGTCCAAGTTTACCGGGTGCGATTGCCTGTCGATGTCTGCCGTGCGTGTCACCACTCACGAACCGAATTGGCGGTCCGCTGGCAGCAACGCGTTTGACGTACCTGACGGCCGTGGCGAGAGATCCGACTCTCGACCACGCTGAATCCATATCGTACCCGCGTGGAATTGCAACTTTTCGCCTTCGTGCAGGGCCGTTTGCATTCTTGACCCGTTCCGTGCTAATTGCAGCGGATGAAATCCAACTTGCCAGATGAACGACTCGTCTTCGTCGATATCGAAACCGGCGGCTTGGAGTCGTGGCGGCCGATCATTCAGATCGCGGCCATCGCCGTGGACGCCAATTTGCGTGAGCTTGAGCGTTTCGAGGCCAAGTTGCAGTTCAGCGAGAAGTACGCAGACGCAAAGTCGCTGCGCAAAGCGAGCTATTCGGCGGCTCGCTGGCGTACCGAAGCCCAGCCCGCACAAGAAGTCATCGAACGCTTCGCTGATTTGTTAAGGCTTCACGCGACTGTCGATCAGATGTCATCGCGACGCGGCGTCTTTCAGGTTGCTCAACTCGTGGCCCACAACGCCGCTTTCGACGGCGCGTTTCTGCGAGCGACATTCGACCGACTCGGCCAATTCCTGCCAGCTTCTCCGCGGATATTATGCACGTTGCAGCGCGCACTCTGGCTGTTCCATGAGGACAAGTCGCTGACGCCTCCGCCTGACTTCAAGTTGCTTACGTTGTGTCACTACTTTGGAGTCCGCTTGAGAGCCGAAGACGCTCATGATGCGCTTAACGATGTGCGGGCCACCGTTGAGTTGTATCGAGCCATCGCAGCTTGCGCGAATCCCGCAACAGAGCTTGTGCAAATCCGTTGTGGATAACTCACGGCTGATGGCCGAGACAAGCGTGTAGCTCGCGTCGCAACGATTCGGGGATATTGCGTGTAGTTGCCGTCGCAGAACGCCACGTGTTGCGTGTAGTTCGCGTCGCAGTTTTGCCTTTTGTCGCGTGGTACATTCCGCCGTAAGGTCGCGGGATCGTTGGTCATTCTCGGTGTAGCCGAAGGCGAGACGCCTCCCGCCAAAGTACTTGTACAAAGAGTACTGCTATCAACAAAGAGATTTGCTGCAGGAAGGTTGGAGAAGAAGGTCGCGGTTCGTGGCTGGATCGAAAGCGTCGTCGCGGCTGCTTGCCGTTAGAGAAAAGGATACTCAAGGTCGCCTCGCGCGATGCGGACGATCTCCAACTCGCCCTCTTTTTCGCGAAAGTAGATGATGAAGCTTCCCACGTAGGTCGATCGAATTCCGTCGCCAAGATCGCTACGGTCGTCGCCGATCTCCGGATGCGTTGCAGCCAGTCGACACTTCTCCCTGAGTCGCGTCACCCAAAGCCGAGCCGCATCGGGTTTGTCCAGGGCGATGAAACGAGCGATCTCCTTGAGATCTTCCTTCGATGCCGCCGAGTACTTGAGCCGAGGCATGGGATTACTGTTGCCCCCGCTCCGCTTCGACGCGTCTGATCTCTGCCTCGACTTCGTCAAAGACGTTTTCCTCATCGAACGATTCGCCATGTTCGAGTTGGTCGATGCCGACAGCGATCTTCGCACGCAGCTCTTCTCGGCCCTTTAACAACCGGAGACCGTCGACAACTGCGTCTTCTTCGGACTCGTACTTGCCCTGCGCGACAAGGCTCTTCACAAAATCGCTAACTTCGGCGGGTAGTTTCAAACTCACGATTTGCCTCGATTGCCTTCGTGCGGTAATTGTCAATGAAATGGGCCATGCCGACCAAGCTGGACCTCATTTTACCTTCCCAGCGAAAGCCTCGTCCACTGGCAGCGCAGCCTCGGGGAGGCGTGGTTTTCGAAGCTGGCCAGTTGCGGCGGGCAAAACGATCTCGGCTACCGAATCGCCTTCAGTACGCACGCCGTCGATATAAGGCCGCTCGTATCCTGGATCGCCCCGTCTACGGCGGTGTCGCGAAACAATTCGTTCCGAATCTGCTCAAAGACGTTCTTGCTTTTGGCGGGGAGTTCAGCTTGGCTAAGCTCTTGCTTGCGGACTTCGTGCCACCAGTCGGGCGGAGTTCGACGTCCTTTATGAGCTTTGCTGACCGAATCGACGAAGAAGGCCATGGGCGACTTCTTGAAGAACTCGTGGCCAAAGCGTTCGCGCGCGGCTTGTGTAATATCCACCCATTCCTCGAGAAGCCGCGTCGGGTAGCGCCGGCTGAGGCCGATCGCTGCACCGAGGTCGAAGCCGAGATCAAGCAGTGTTTCGATGACCGGAGTTGATTCTTGAGGAGGCGTATCGGTTTTCATCAGTCGCTCGTAATGTTGGCCGCGCCGGGCGTTCACAACGTACTGGTTCTTGGCGATTCGCGCAATTCCCGCGTCCGCTACAACTTGCTTGGCTTCCAACGCCCCGAGACATCGCGAGACTTTGACACGGAGGTCACGGGCCGCGACGTTGGCCGAAAACCCCAGCACGTTGACAGCCAGAGCGCGGAGATCCAGTTGCGGCAGGTCAGCACGACGATGGAAGATCTTCGAGACGAGCAGCAGCAAGCGTCGCGTCGCTGGATCGAGACTGCGGTACAGATCTAAGTCAAATCGCAAGTGGCCGGCCGTGTGCTTGGCGAACTCCAAGAACGTCAGGTCCCAACATAGTCGCCAAGCACGCGAGGAAGCCGGATCGGTCGGCAGGTTGAAGCTGAGTAGATGAAAGCTGACTTCGCGATGTTCCGCTCGGATCGGGTCGTAAAACGCGTCGCACAGATAGCTCACGGCCGAGAGTCGCCGGATGGCGTCGCGGAACAACCGATATTGCTCGCCGCCACGGCCAGACTGTGAGTCCACGACGCCAAGTTGCCTTAGACACCAGTGCGGCGTCGCGACGAGTTCGGCCCGCTCGTCTCGCTGCGTCAGTGTCAGTGCAAGGAGTCCCCAGAGATATAACTCGTCGTTGGCCGAAAGTCCGAGGGGCGCAAAGACTCGCGCCCGCGCCGTCTGCCGCTGTCGACTCGCGTCGGTATAGCGAAACTCGGCAGTATGCTGCATGTTCTCGACAAGCGAGCTGCCTCGATGAAGCGGGCACAGAGCATGCTCGACAAGCGAAAGTTGGCCAAAACCTGACGGCCGGATGTTGTGATTGGTTGCGTGCTGCATGCGGGCTTCTCCTCACTCGCTGAGTAGCACGCAGTGGCTGATGCCGACAGGGAAACTTACACGATGGGATCGTGGCATTCATTGCGTGTGGTGTCGATGAAAAAATCGGTTGCGACCTTTGTTGGCGCGTGCCACCATACGATGAACGATTTCACGTAGTTGCACGGAATTGCAAAATGCAATCGGCACGGAGGACCATGGCGCATACTATCTGTCTCATTAATCAGAAGGGCGGTTGCGGCAAGAGCTCAACTTGTTTTCATTTGGCCGGCGCATTTGCCCATCTTGGGTTGCGTGTTTTGCTAGTCGACATGGATCCTCAAGGATCGCTGAGCCAGGGCTTTCTTGGATCTGTGTACGTCGAGACACTTTCCAGCGACCACACGATCGCCAGCCTATTTGACGATGTACAGTTCTTTTCGGCACACGCATCACTCATCGTTGACACGCCAGTTGACGGCGTCTCGCTGTGCCCGGCCAATCAACACTTGGCGGCGTACAACGGACCGTCGCCCGAAAAGACGGGGCTTGGCCAGTATGCGGTTCACGATTTCTTGAACAATCATCGCGAGTTCGACATCGTATTGATCGACTGCCCGCCCAACCTGTACCGCTGCAGTTGGACGGCCATGGTGGCTGCCGACGCCGTGTTGATTCCTGTACCACCCGAAGATTTCGGCACCCAGGGCCTACGTGCTGTCCACCAGTGCATTAGCCAGGCGCGCCAGCTCAAGCCCACGCTGAGCATGCTGGGACACCTGATCACACGATCGGACCGTCGACTACTCGTTCACCGAATGTACGAGCAGAAGCTGAGAGAGATGTACGGCGAATCCGTGCTTGAGACCGTCATCCCAGAAGCGTCGGCGTTCAAGGTCGCCCTGACCTGTCGTCGGCCAGTGCAGCTTCACTCGCCGCGCGTTCGGGCCGCTAAGTTGACATTGCAGTTGGCCCGTGAGATTCTCGAGCGAATCGGTATGGAAGAACGGAATCGACAAGTCGCATAGCATGGCCAGCACCCGCAACACACTGGAGCAGCTCAGCACGAACATCCACGAGTCGATGGGCCTTCGCCGCGTGGAACCGGTCACGCCGCTGAGCCCGATCTCATCGGCCAAAGATATCGGTCGCCTCCCGCTGCGCACATTCGGCAAGCTGGACGTCGATCGCATCATGCCCGACCCACAACAACCGCGCGTCAGCTTTGAGGACACTGAGATCGAGCGTCTCGCACGCAGCATCCAAACGCACGGTCAACTCCATCCGATTCGCGTGCGTTGGGACGAGCCTCTCGGCAAGTGGATCATCGTTTCGGGCGAACGACGCTGGCGAGCGACCAAATCGGCCGGCTTGGCCAAGATCGATTGTTACTTTGTCGAGGACAAGGTTTCCGATGCCGAAGTGAGAGAGCAGCAGTTGGTCGAGAACCTATTGCGCAAAGATCTCAAGCCAATCGAGGAAGCCAAGGCATACCAGGCCTTGATGGAACTGAACGGTTGGAACGGCAAACAAGTCGCGGCCGCGCTGCACGTCTCAACTTCCCGAGTCAGCCGAGCACTCGCGTTGCTCGACTTGCCAGAGCCCGTTCAGCAACGAATCGATGACGGCACGCTGAGCAAGTCGTCAGCGTACGAGATCACCAAGCTACCTGACCGCCACGTTCAATCCGACCTCGCCAAAGAGGCTGCCAACTCTGCAATGTCGCATTCCCAAGCCGTGCGCCGAGTCAAACAACGTCGTGGCAAGAAGTCGCCGAACCCAAGAAAAGGCCTGCACCAAGTCTTCTACGCCGACAACGGCATCACCGTCACCGTCGCATCGCGATCGCAAGTCAATTACCACGAAGTCGAGCAGGCGTTGCTCGAAGTCATCGACGAAGTCCGCCACCGAATAAAAAACGGCATCCAGCTTTATTGATCGCACGACGTGTTGCGTGTACCTCTCCGGGATAGAATCACAACGATGCCACGAATCAGCTAAATGAAACAACGGCTAGGCACAGGCCGACAGCGTTGCTTAATCCCTACCTCGGTGTGTGCCACTTGCCGCTGAAACAAATCACGGAGATGGTGCGAGCAGCTTGCCCGCGTGTTTCCATCCCTCCATCGCATGGCCCATTCGCTGCGCCCGAGGGTGAGGCCATACGATGAAGGGAAGGAAACAAGGAGAGATAAGCATGATCGAGAACTCTATGAAAATGCCCTCGGTGTGATTCGATGAAAGAGCAGCGCAAGTAGAAAAAATCAGGGTTCACCTGGTTTTGAACACGCGGCGTCGCCTTTGGCTCGCCAACGAAACACAGAAGAACCGAGAGTGTCGTACCTTGCGATTGATCAACATGCCAAGCAGATCTCCGTTTGTGTCCACAACGAAGTTTGGTGATGAATCGTTCAACTCGAATTAGGCTTGCGCGAAGCATGGAGACTAGTAAAGTGTGACTCGCTACAGCAACGGTCACGTAGCCATTTCCGAGTCGATCGGAACAACTATTCCATACGGCGGATTGAATCGCCCTCGATGCTTGCCGACGAGTGCCCACGTGACTTCGTAGTGTGGAGCGGTATTTGGGTAGCGGATGCAACCATCGGTGATCACCAAAGCACCTGTCACGTCGGGATCCAACGACAACTGATCCATCGCGAATGTCAGATCGCTTCCACCATAGCCGACGATTTCAAATTTCGCCAACTCGCCTACGTCAATCCAACGATCACTCGTCACATCGCTATCACACTGAATTACGTGGACTTCAGTGACACCGCTGGCCAGGCAAAAGGACGAGATTGCACCCAACGCTTGCGGCAAATCGTTAGTCATTGATCCGCTGCTGTCGAGTACGATATGCATTGTCCAACCATGACGACACCGTCCTGGTAGAACAACATCGCGTCGAGTTCCAGCGCGTCGCGAAGCACGAGTATAGTCACGCTGGCCAGGGGAAATGGCATCGACCCATTGCTGCAGAACGCGCTGCCATGGCGTGCGGTATGCGTCTCGGATCGCTTCAACATTTTGTGACATTGATTCAATTGTGGAATCCGTCGGTGTGGCGACCGCTCGTTCAATCCCCTTACGCAACTCGGCCAGGCTCGCCGTTCGAACCGCCGTACGACGCGTTAGCATCGTCAAGGTTTGGCGCTGGAAAGATGAGATCTCCGGTTCAAGTTCAATTTCTTCATCAATGGAAATCAAGTCTCCACGAATCGTGGAGGGAATAGTGAGCGTGGGTTGGGGGGCCTCGTCGGGTTGGACCACTCCCGCGTCCTCCAAAGCTTTAGCGAGTGCGGATCGCGACGATGCAGGTTCGGGCAAGTTGTCGCTGTTCCAACAGTACCGGCCATCCGTTCCGGATTCTTGAAGTTGTACGATCCACTCCTCAAGTGAACGCTCGCTTGCACGGTAACAAAATATTCCGCCCAACGGCGGAGCACGATGCAATTCCTCACTGAGCATATCATTGATGATTAAGTCGTGAGCGATGTTCACCGTCAAGCGATCAGAGTCGCCCGCGCGAGTATGAGTATCCAACGCCAAATGCATCAACTCGTGCGTTAGAATATACATTGCATCGGGAATGGCAATCTTGCGAAATACGGCAGGGTTGATGGCCGTCAAGCCGGAAGCCGACACCGCCGCCACGGGCACGCGGTCTGTAGCCATCAGCCGCACTTGCCTGGCAAGTCCGCCCAGATGTGGGAACGTGGCTTCCGCGAGACGAAGCGCTTGCTCAGCGCGAGACAGAGCGGTTGCCTCAGCCAATGTTGTTTCGCAGAGAGTCGGACTTTGCATGAACTAATTCTCCGATGTTGAACCGTTGATCGATTTGTCGCGATGAGTTGGCAGAGACGAGAATGCGTCACGCACAAGTCGCACTGGCCAGTCCGGTCACTTGCCGGAGTGATTCGAACATCGCCTCGGCCGCCCCGAGTTCTGCCCAGGGCTCAACCAGGTCGATCAAGAGCGCCATTCGCATCTCGCTGGGAATACGCATGAGAAACTCGTTGATTTTTGCCTGATGGAAACGCGGAAACTCGCCCCTTTCGACAAGTGTTCGCATCCGATGGATCACGAACCAGCGCGCTGTACTCTGCGTTGGTAGGACGTCGGGGTCATCGAGATACTGCTCGAGTGGAAGCAACTCTGCTAAGGATTCTTCTGCCATCGCGCAAAACAGCGACGCGTCTTCGGGAGAGAGCGTGCCAAAAGCTAATGCTCTGCGTATCGATGAATCCAGAGTGCACTTCGCTTCGGCGAGATCTAGTGAACGTGAAAGCGAGCTCCACGCTCGCGGTGTGGAAAACGGTCGCGGCTCAGCAGGTGCGCAGCGCAACAACGAGCCGGGCATGTACGTTAGAAACGCTAAAATCTCCGAGCGAATGTTGTTCGTTTTTGCCCATGCCAACCACTGACTGTGATCAACGCGGATATTGAGCACAAATACTCGATTAACAAGTGCCGTACTGAGTGGTCGAACTAACGCGCGATCTTGACTCCGATTTCCAGCGGCGACAACCACACATCCTTCCGGCAACGAGTGCTCGCCGACCCTTCTTTCAAGTAGCAATGCATAGAACGCTTTTTGAACGTCGGGCGTGCATGCCGGCAATTCATCCAAGAACAGATAGAAGGGCGTGGGGTTTTCCGGCAGGAGGACGCGCGGGGGACAAAACACGCTGCGGTCTCCTTGGATCGTCGGAATTCCGCTGACATCTTCAGGGGCGATTTGAGTTCCTAATAATGAACGGCACGTCATCTGCTGTTCGTCGGCAGCCTGCATTATGGCGGAAGACTTGCCAATGCCGGGCGAGGAGAGGAGCAGTAGGCTTTCGCGATGCCCCACGGCCTGAATCAATGATTTCGCTTGGTCGAGCGTTATTGTCGGGGCGGCTGCCTGATTGTCCGTGCGCAGCTTCAATCCCTTTCGTTGCAACGCCATAGAAATCTCGTCGACACGAGCGCGGTCCATCATGGCCCCGAAGCAGGCGCCATGCTTTTCCTTCATGTCGCGCAAATCGCTCCGTGTCTTTGCAATAAGCTGTCCTACGTTGTAGACCCCATGTGCCTTCAAGGTATGAACCGCCACGCTAGAGAGGTCGAGCATGTCCACTTCGGTGTTCATCAATTTCGTGTAGCCAAGATCCAGTGTTTCCGGAACTCGCTGGACAGCTCGAAACCAATCATAAAACGCGAATGCATCTTTCGCGCTGACTCGACCAGCAATCAACGCGAGAAGCGATTCGTCGTCCAGCACTCCGGCTTGTGACGCCAGTTCGAGCGTGCGCGACAGCGACACCCAAGCTCTCGGAGTCGAATAGGGGATCGAGTCGCTGGGCGTGGGTCTCAGCAGAGCGTCAGGACACGCTTGAATGAAGTGTCGAACTTCAACCCGGACGTTCGCGGTTTCTGCCCAAGCGAGCCACTCGGTGACGTCATGACGAACCTGAAGCAAAACAACTCGGTTCACTAAGGCGCTGCTAATAGATCGAACCAAGGCGCGGTCCTCCGCGCGATTGCCCGCGGCTACAACCCAAGTACCAGCAGGTAAACGGTGCTCCCCGATTCGACGTTCTAGCAGCAACGAGTAAAACGCCTTCTGAATGTCAGGCGAACTGGCGGGCAGTTCGTCCAGGAATAGACAGAACGGTTGGCCGTCTTCCGGTAGCAAGATGCGCGGCGGACAGAATACGCTGCGCTCACCGACAATGCGAGGCACGCCGCTAACATCTTCGGGTGCGATCTGCGTTCCCAACAGCGATCGGCAGGGCAAGCCTGCCTCGGCTGCTGCCTGACGTACCAATTCGGACTTTCCGATTCCGGGCGGAGAGAGCAACAAGAAGCTCTGTTCGTGGGCTCCGCTGCTAATCAGCGTCTTAGCCTGCGATAAGGTAACGGTTTCTTCGATGGTTGTTGCGACCATGTGTGTGCGTTCCTCAGAAGTGAGTTTGGATCGTCAGATTGCCGTGATGGCCAGGATCAAGTGGCTGTTGGAGCATGCCAACCGACTGGACATTCGATCGTCGACAGCATGAGCGTTCGCGCCACGACTTCAGGATCAAGCATGGGAGACGCCGATCCATCAGTGACAATTTGATGGAGCCACTGGTCCATCGCCTTCGCGTCGATTTCACGTGCCAAGTCGATCGCCTGCAACCACACTCGCCAGGCAGGTCGCCGTTCCAAAACGTAATTTCCGGTGCCGTGCTGATTCCGGGCGATAGGTCTCATCTGTCGAGCGTTGTAGGTCAAGACGAGCGTCCAGAACAATTGTGGCTGCACATTCACAGCCACTGCGTGGTGCAACAGTCGAAAACTTCGCTCGTGCAGATGCTGCAATACCTGCAAGTAGTTGTGCCGCGTTTCGACCAAGTCGGCGACTAGACTCATTTCCTCGTGCTTAAGTATCCAACGATAGGATCCCATTTCTCGCCGATGGTTCACGTTCAAAAGGGCACGAAGTGCGTTAGACGCAGCGCCGTGTTGTTGACGATCACCGGCAATCACTGCAAACTCAGCCAGGTCAAGCAGCTGCCAACTACTGGAAAGCAGGCGTGGTTGTGACCGAATCGCTTCCACCGCGTCTTGCAAGCCACGCCCAAAATGCTGTCGCAGTAATTCGGCGATGGGCGCGAAGTCTCGCCAAGTCTGGCGGGTACGGTCGTGTTCCAATTGCTCCGCGAGTCTCAGCACCTGGCGTGCTGCTGTTGCTCGTTGCGTCAACACGTCCGCGACGCTCCGGCGGACTCGTTCACATTTCGTTTGAGATACGTGTTGCCGAGTTTGGCCGCGACCGGCACGAGGTCGAGCACGATCCAGACGCACACGCACGTCTTCGAGCGTTTCGCAACTTGGATCCGTCTCCTCGTCCAGAACGTGGGGAGCGGGATCTCGACGTCCCACGAGGCATTCATCGTTGGCGTATCCCTGGAGGACCAGATAGTCGACCTGACGAGGCGACAGATCGCCCCGGTTCCAAAAGTACTCGGTCAGTTGTTGAATTACTCTCATTAAGGTTCCTGGCGGAAAGAGAATTCGAAAGTAGATCACCCCTAGAGCGTGTTTGTGACTCGTTTGGGGATAAGGAATCGTCGAGTACCCTGTTTTGCCAATGATTTCCACACGTTTGTTGGAGTCGCCGGCCGCAGCGACTGAGAGTCAGCATCAGAGTGGACTTCGGCTGGTCCCGCCGCACAGCCTGGCTTAGAATGGGGCCCAGTGTTCATTAGTCGATGAGTTTCGTGTTTGAGAACAGGAAGACGTCGGTGGTCGATTCGAGTTCCAACAGTGTTTTTCGTGATGAACTTCCCGCCAAGTTGGACGAGATTGAGTCCTCGTTGGGAACGCCGGCTTCCGGCGAGGAACAGCCGAGGCAAAAGTGGGATAAGTTGTTTCGCAGCTGCCTGGCGAATTTGGAGAGCGGCGATGCGGGTCCGCTCGAATCATTGGCTCACGTTTGCCTGAATCGTCGATCCCAAGGCCGAGATGTGTCTTGTGGTTGGCTCATCGACTCGTGCCTGGAACGCTCAGGCGACAATGATGTGAGCACGGGGACCGCAGTCGTAGTCCAAGTTTGTTTGGATCGCTTGTCGACGGACGATGAGGTCGCATGGGCGGTGCTGCAGGAGTTCACATTCGCCCAGGTAATCAAGAAATGCGAGCTGATCATTCGCAGCAGGATCTCGCGTAATAACCCAGTGATTACCGAGAACGGAGTCGCCGCCGACGTCTATCTGCGTTTAGACAAAGCCATGCGGGACAAGCAGTCCGCGATGCCGAAGACGGCACGCGAGTACTTTGGTTTGGCGGCCCGCAACATTCGATGGCAAATCACCGATTTGCTCAGAAAGCCCAAGAACGAACAGGAAGAGCCGGGAGTTTTTCAGGATTTGGCGCAAAGCACTGGCGTTTCCACCGAGGCGTTGGACTTGGAGGCTTGGGGCAGGTTCTGGTTGGCTGTGGTGAAGTTACCCGAGGAGCAACGGGAAGTCTTTGACCTGATTTGGATCAACGAGCTTTCGCAGTACGAGACGGCCAAACAATTGGGTCTGAAACGCGATCGTGTCAAGGATCTATGGCGCTCCATCAAGATCAAGATCGCAGAGGAATGTGTCGAAGTCTTGCCACACCTGGGACGCTTGGATTGAGCCGCAAAGGCAAATCACTTCGTCGCATTCAACTCGTTCCAGCGCTGGATGCCACTCGCGGAAAACGCGACGACTTCCAGGTCTTGGTCGCCGAAGGTCACCATCCAGTATCCATGAGGGTCATCGTCCGTGCCGTGCAGTGTGGCAAGCGAGCTTCCTGTTTGCACATCCCATACGCGGACCGTACCGTCGACACTGGCAGTTGCGACGCGCGTCTCGTCACTAGAAAACGCCAGGTCAGTCACCGGCCCCTGATGGCCATCGAGCAGCGCCTGGATTCTCCAATTCCGCACATCCCAAACCTCAGCGCGACTATCCTTCCAGTGAGCAACAATCGCTTTCGTTCCATCGCGTGAAAAACGCACCTGCGATACTTGCCGAGGGGTTCCCGGCGACGGGGTCCGCATCGTCTTCAGTTCTGCACCATTCAACTGCAGCGAAAAGATGAGATCGTCACCCGTCATCCGCCACCACAGCGCGTCGACAACCTGAGGGAATCCGACCAACAGATTCCGTGCTGCGTTGTGTGCCAGGCAGCCGGGTTTTGCCCACGGAGCGTCGGATTCATCGAGAGACAGTTCTGGTCCGATCCTGCCGGTCCGCACATCAAGCGTCACGACGGACTGCGTCCCGCTCCTCCTCGTTGCATATAGCTCTCTGCCCACAAAACAAAGGGGAGCTCCGACTTCACTAGAAGTCCAGAGCTGGTTACCGCTGGGCACATCAATTACGCTCAGTGCACGCGAAGCATCAATCGGATGTCGACTGACGACGGCAACGATGGAGGCATCGTGATTAAGGGCAACTTCGACAGGGGCTGGCACGTCCGAATGTGACGCGGTATCACTTGTCGCAAGTGACTTCTGAAGCAACTGCCTGTTCTCGCTCAGACTCCATACCCGAAGCTTACCCGCGCGAGTGGCGAAGGCAACGGAACTCCCATCGGAGCTTCGCGCGGGCCCGACGATAGCTTGAGCGTGAAAGGCGGGAGCAGAGTGGCTGTCGCTCAATCGCTCGCGAACATCACCGGTGAGGCCCGTGTTGAACTCGACAGCGTCCGGCCAGCCGTCCGGAGTCTCCGTCGTCGCGAGATTCGGCAGCTCGGTGGTATAGAACGATTGATCGTCGGCTGCGAGAACGGCTTCCGACCACACAAGCGTTCGATTGTCCTGAGTATTGAACGCGAGCTTCGCTACGTTTGAGGAGTTCGTTGGAAACACTGCAATGGGAGTTGCGGCTGGAACTCTCCACAAGCGAATCGTTGCGTCGGACAAAGCCGTCGCGGCAAGGGTTGTGTCGGCGTCCAAGGCAGCCGCCGTAATTCGGATGCCTTCTGGTAGACTCACCGTAAAACTTTGCAGCGGCATCGTGCTGTCGCCCTGCTGCTGTTCGAATTTCACAAGCTGATTTCGGTAGCCAGGCCGACTTTGAATTTGGAGCGATGAATCTGCCCAAGCAGCTGACGGTTCCTGGACTTCTACGGCATAGAGAATCTGGCCTCGTCCGCCGCTGGATTCGTCGGGCGTCACACGTTGAGCCATGAGCAAGGCTGTCCTTGCCAGACTCACCTCGTCTAGGTCGACGACGGTTCCTGACGCCCGCGACAAGAACATCGCTACCTTTTCACGATCGATGGTTTCGAGCACTTTGCCATCAGCCGAATGCAGCACGAGAAAGACCCGCGCTGGCGCTGACGGTCGTTGGTCGGTTGCGGTTGTTTCACGATTGGATCGCTCCGCTTCGGCCACTCTCGGGCTCGCCGAATCCGCTTCTTGAAGAAGCTTCTGGAGCCCTTCGCCCAAGGAAAGCGGTGCGTCCACCGCAGACGTAACTTGCGTTTCCACAAACAGGCGAGTGTCGTTCGGCAGAAACGTAATTGCCGTCACGAGATCGTCGCTCTTGTGCTCCCACAGTAAGGCTCGGCTGTGGACGTCACACACGCGGATCGTCCACGTATAGCCGTTGCGGAGCAGCGAGAAATTGCGAACAGCGGCGGCGATGCGTGTTCCATCGTTTGAAATTGCGCTCTGAGTCACCGGAGCATGGCCAAGGTCATTGCGAGTCGACACTGAGATGACTTGCGGGCGTCGGCAGGCGTTTTTCCAATAGTGCCATTCGTAGCCGCGCAAGTCTTCGTCCGTGGAGTCGAGTATGTGGTCCGCTTCGGTCAGTCCGCCTTCATTATATAACGATTCGACAAGCCGTAGCTGACTCACGTATTGCGGACGCCTCAGCCGGACATTTTGTTCTTCCAAGCTGCCATTCGCGACGGCAAGTTCTAGCTTGGCATTTCGTTCCGCTCGGCGTGCCGAATCCAACAAAACCGTACCGATAATTAGCATCGCCGTTGTCACCAACAGAGTCACCATCGAGGTAGTCACAAGCACGCGATGTTCCTTCACCCAGCGGCGCACCGTTTCGTACCACGGGTCCGGCCACGCCTCGACCGGTTGATCTTTGCGAAAACGCCGCAGGTCGGCAGCCAAGTCCTTGGCCGATGCGTAACGGTCTTCAGGTTTGAAGGCGAGCGATTTGAGGCAGATTGCCTCCAGCGCTGGCGGAACTTCAGGATTCCTAGCGCGGATCGGAGCGATGTGACCCGCTAAGATCTCAGCAAGCACCTCAGCCCTAGATCGACCGGTAACGCTATTGCGCCCGGTGAGTATCTGATAAAGCACTGCGCCCAGGCTGTAGATGTCAGAGGCCGGCCCTACCTGCGATCGAGTGCCATCTTCGTTCCGGCCACCTTGACGAAATGAGCGAGCCTGTTCCGGACTCATAAACAGTGGAGTGCCCCCAGCAGATCCCGCCGTGGTCCTAAACAGGTTGTCAGCTTGCTGCTCCACGTCAGCGCTGTTGTTCGCCCGACTGGAATTCGCGAGCTCACCAGGCGATTCGTCCCCTTTCGTTGCTAACCCCCAGTCGACTACCAGCACTTCGCCATAGCCACCGATGAGGATGTTATCGGGTTTGATGTCGCGGTGCACAACACCACGGCTGTGGGCGAACGCAATCGTTTCGCAGGACGCAATGAAAACGTCCAAGAGGTCACCCAGGTCAATTGACTTCTTCACCGCGTCATGCTGCTGCAAGTCTTGACTAGGATGCAGTCTCTTGATCGCTTCTGTGAGTGTTTCGCCCTCGATAAACTTCATTGCATAATAGGGCTGACCTCGATCGTCCGCTCCCATCCCATAAACGGGAACGACTCCCGGATGTTCCAGCGATCCGGTGATCTTGGCCTCGCGATGGAAGCGACCTCGCTGATTCCGGTCCGTGGCTAGCTCAGGACGAATTCCCTTGACCGCGACTTGTCGGGACAGTTCCTTATCACGAGCCACGTACACCACTCCCAAGCCGCCGGCGTCGTGAACCTTCAATACTTCGTAACGGCCATGGCAAAACTCGTGTACATCCTCAATCGCCGGAGCCTTTGCTGGCGAAGGTGGCGTGGTCATCTGTTGGAAACGATCGAGCAAGTCGCGTTGCCGACGAAATCTTTCGCGCACTTCATCGGAAACATTCGCGGCCTCCGCTTCCAGAAATGATTCAATGTCAACCCTGCCGCCGCCATTTGCGTGTCGTTTGGCTTCTTCCTCGCGCTGTTCGAACAGTCGGTGGAGTCTTTGTAGTGATTCGTCGGCATCTGACATGGAGTCATTCCCGAAACTGGGCCAAAGCGATCGACCGGTTGTGCTGGCGTCTTCCGCTTGGTCACAAACAGCCCGTTGGATTGAGTAAAAACATACGCACAACGACTCATCAAGCGGAAAGAAATCAGCTTCGGGGGCGCGGGCAACGCATTTTCTTAGCGCCCCCAAGCGATAACCGCTCTCGCTGTGTGATTATCGTGCCAACGAGACCGATTTGCCAGATACGAGAGTTTACGACAGGCCGCTAGTCGCCATAACTCGACCGAACGCGACGAGCATCACCGTAACGCGAGTTGATCTATGTCAAATGCTGATCTGGCCATCGTGAGTTTGTCCGGACGTTCCATACGTCACGAACGGCGAAACACGCGACGGGATCGAGGCTGCGCTGGAAATCCCCCCGAGTCGATATTCTGTTTCTCACCTACCTCTGGGAGCCTGTTATGGCACGTGAAATCGTTGTTTTGAACCGAATCCACGCGGAAGAGTTTGACTGCCCATACGATTGGGCGTGCATCAGCATCGCCAATACGGAAAGGGACTTTGCCGTCATTCCCGTCGATAATCGGATCGGGCTCCTGCAATTGGCCTTTGCCGATATTACCCAAGATATCCCGGGGTATCAGCTGTTTCATGACGACCATGCCCATGACATCTTGGACTTCGTGACCCATAACTGGGATCATGTCGTCACCCTGATGATCCACTGCGACGCAGGAATCAGCCGTTCTTCGGCCGTGGCAGCGGCGATCGCGCGACTCAAATGGCAAGACGAGAGCGAGTTTCTCGAACCACCGTTTGAACCAAATCCAATCGTCTATCGAACCATCCGTGAAGTCGCCACCGGTCGCGGCGACTATCAGGAAGAGGATGATCACTGGGAAGATGACTAAACGCGCATCGATCAAAGACGTTGGACGTGCCGTAAGTTGAATCCGGGCATGAACTTGATTAACTAAAGGTGGGAATCTAATATCGAATTTCTGGTTTGCAAGTCGCGACCACACAGGTTGCACGCTCCTATTAATAAATGAGGTCGAACAATTTGTCTTCTCAGCGAAATCCATTCGAATTCGTAGTTCACGTCGCACGACTGTATCATCGCGGTGTAATCTGCCCAACGGAAGCGTGGAATCAGATCCACGACGCAACGGACGATCACGACGCAATCGCATTGTTCAATCAGCTCAACGAGAATGAGCAGGAGCTGATACGCGAAATTCATCGTGAGCGCCCAGATTCGCTGGAGGGCCTCGCCACGTCAGCGACTGGTTCTCGATTTCCGGCGATGCTCGATTGGTGCCTAGCAGGTAGCAAATCCGCGGGCAACATTCGTGGAGAAACCCAGGGACAATACGAAGAACTCGACGGACCATCGCAAGAAATCAACCGACCATGACCGACGTGAGGTCTTTCAACTTCGCTTGGGGCAAATCGTGTTGGCGCTTCATGTGATTCACTCTTGGGTAAACGCCACAAAGGTCACACCGCTGGTGTGGACCTCATGCCTGTAGCAGCGCTCAAACATCGGGGCTTCGATAGCCGCGAAACGCTCCATGCTGACGCTTCCCCGTTGCCGCCAGAGGAAGCAGTCACTGAGACCACACGGAAGGGATTCTTGTCTGGCTTGTCGTTGCAGCAAAAACTGATCTGGCTCGCGGTCCTAATCGGGTTGCCCATTTTGGTTTTGCGTGCGACCTACTTCGTTTTGCGTGCGACCTACTTCAGCGATGAGCAGATCCGACTGCGACGCGACAACGAGGACCCGGAGTACCCGCCGACGATTGACTACCGGTGGATCAGTATTCCTTCACCTCGCGACGAGGATTGTTTTCGCCCGACATACCTGCGATCTACGATTGGCGACCACCGGGCGTATCCAACGACGATGATACGGACTACGGAATCTTTGATTTCAAAGCCGGCGTGGTACAACTGAAACGCAACGAACTCGTGATCTTGGTTCGATTCGTCGATTGGATCGATCCGAAGAGTGACGGGTTCCGTAGCGTTCGCGCCGGACGAGATGTCTTAGATTCGTTTCGCTTCGACACGAACCAAGGAACATTGGCGCCGGAGAATCTTCCGCATCCGTCAGTCCTCCACCGAATGGCGCCCATATTGCAATTGGACACGATCCCCGAATCGCTGCCGCAATCGCTCGGCCGCGGCTTGACCGATTGGATTCTCGCGGAGATCGAGTTCCTCCAGATCTGCCAGGTAAGTCGAATCGGTCAGTGCTTCCGCGCCGGCATCTCCGATATTGTTGTAACTCAGGTCAAGCCGACGCAGATTCACAGCGTGTTGTGAACGGGCAATGGTGATGGCAGCGATGTCGTCGACGCGGTTGCGGCAAAGAGAAAACACCTCAATTTGACTCATCCATGGCTGACACAAGATGTCAGCATAGTAGTCTTTGGGTTCATATTCAAAATCGATCTGCTCGTGCAACCGGGAACTGTTGCAAGCAAACCTCAACTTCCAAATCAGAGGATGTCGTTGTAGCAGTCGGCCAACACCGTCAATATCGTTACGGCACGGGTCCACTTCGGCCGTTTCAACAAATCCGCGACAAAAGTTGGCAGTACCAAATCCGGTTGCATTGTCCAGCCACTGCCAACGATAATAGGCCAGCAACTCTGATTCGCGCTGCTGAAGTTGGCTAAATCTTGAGTCGGATTCGTCCAGCTTGGCCAGTTCCACTTGCGTACGAATGAACTCACCGAGCGGTATCTCGTTTTTCTCGAGCCAAGCCGCGTAGGCCAGTCGA
>JAGQPK010000089.1 GCA_020426755.1 Planctomycetales bacterium | reverse complement strand
CTGACCTTGGCCTCGGCATCCGCCAGCGCGGTCTTAAGTGTTTCCAGTTCTGCAGAAGTCGTCGCTTCGCCTTCGCGGCGGGCCATGAGTTCTGTTTCGAGCTGTTTGTAATTCTGCAGCTCCACTTCGAGTTGCTGGTAGTCCAGCAGGTCGGCTTGGAGCTCTTGGCATTTGGCGTTAAGCGATCTCAGTTCAACTTGGGCGTCGGCCAAGCGGGCACGATCCTTCGCGACGGCAGCTGCGTTCTCACTTGCCTCCAACACCTTCGTCTGCAGCTTCTCGACTTCCTGCAGAAGTTCGAGCCGTTCGCTCTCGAGAATCTGTATCTGAGCGGTTGCCTGCGAGCATTCAGACTTGGCTTGCGTGAGCTCATCTTGGAGACGATCAACTCGTGCCTCCCACTCACCAACATCAATCTGTGCGCCAACTGCCTCGGCCAGTTTGGCTCGTTCCTGCGCGAGTTCATCCCAAGCAGCTTGGAGTTCTGTATGCTGCGCCGCAAAACGAGTTTCAACTTCGGCCCGACGAGCCTGTTCCGCAGTTAGCTCCGCCGTGAGGGCCTGCGTCCGATCAACGATGGCCTTCTCGCTGGACAGTCGTTCTTCCAATTGCCGACGAAGCTCCTCCAGTTCTTCTTCACGCCGCAGCAAGTGCTGCTGATTGGCCAGTAATTGTTGAAACTGATCATCAAGTCGCTCACGCCGCGTTTCGAGTTCGGCTTCAAGGCTTGCGTTCTGTTGTGAGGCAGCTTCGTGACGAGCGGCGATTCGTTCGGTCAGCTCGCCCGCCAAAGGCAACAAATCGGGCAAGCTGTCTGCTTGGTCCAGGTTCATACCGAACTCACCCTGGGTGAGCTGCAGCATCTCCATTACCTGGCGACAGTGCTTTAACCACGCTTGCTGATAATGCTCGATGTCATGCCGCTGCGTTGCCAATTGGGACTCAAGTTCCCCCAGCTCGGTCTCCAGCGATTCAATTCGTTGGCGATGCAGTTCGTTGTCTTCCAGGCTTCGCTGTTCACTTGCAGTTACTTCGTCGAGTTGACGGTGGAGCAAGTCGGCCTGGCTGGTCAACTGTTCCACGCGGTCGCGTTCGCCGGCAAGTTCGACATGGACCAAGCCCAATTGTTGACTGACACGCCGGACAAGCCGCACTAGCCGCTGAACCCGTCGACGATTCGTCTGCCGCGAAGAAGCCAAACGTTCGTGCGTCACCTGGCGCCGACGTTCGCTGTCGGTCGCCTGCAGAAGTGATCCGCGATGCTGATCGGGGCTGAGCCGATCGGCGACGATCTCCAGAGTTACGTCACCCACTTCGAGTAGATCGCCTGGCTGAAGCCAGCTATCCAGGAACTCTTCACCGTTCAATCGGGTGTCGTGCGACCAGCGTCGAATCGCAGTACCGCGGCGTCCGCGAATGATGACACAGTGAACCGGCTGGCAGGCAGGACTCACCAGCCGCAAGGTGCAAGACGACGACGCCCCAATCGTGCACTTTCGTTGCCCCAGCCGAATCAGCCGCCCGTTATGCGTGCCATTGCGAATCCGCAAATAGAGTCCCGTTGTCTGTTCCGTTCCGTCAACCGGATTTGTGTCAGACTCACCGGCAATTGACAAATCCAGCGTGGTTCCTGGCAATATCATGAATCGCTTCTCGTTGCGTAAAAGTTGACCATGCCCGGTCCCTGGGCGAATGGAACGTGATGTCTCGCGTGAAAGTCGACGGTGTTGACGATCTGCCTCAACTCACCAGCTCGTCGACGTGATTCGAATCTTTGGAAGCGGTAAAACACCGCGACTGATGCGGTGCGTAATGCGGTTCCATAGGGATTTAGGTCACGGTGCCTAAGGGGTCAAAGAGCGACCGATTGAACAGAGACGGCAACTGCATGTCGGATCGAGTGATGCAAGCGTTGCCATCAGACAACGGCCTCTTGAATAGCGCCGTCTTAAATTGTGCGAGTCAGGCAAACTGATCCAGCAATCTGCGAAAAAGAATTCGAGGCCCGTGCTGGTTTTGTCGATTATCCGATACGAGCTTTGACGGGTAATGGCGGAGCTAACGTCCCACGGTGGAACCGATGTAATAAACCGCGTCGGACTGGAACCGTGACCGACAAGTTGACGCGCGAAGCGCCCTCTGAACCTCATCGAAGCTCCGTTGGTGGACTGCAGTTGTCACAACTTGTTTGCACACACGTTGACAAAGTGTCGAAGTAGGGATTCGGCCTTGTCGAAGGGAGTCACGAAGCCAACGCGTGCCACGCTAACCGATTCAGAGACAAGCACTTAGCCGCGACTTGACGGCATTGCTGGCGACCGAATCGGCTGGCCGAATTTTTTCCGAAACCACGTTTTCGGGGTTCGTACTATAGTTTGGTTACCGCTGAGTCAGCCAGCCGTCACTTCCGTGACAAACGGCACTCACGGAAGACTGGGGACGAGATATTTCAGAGGTCGGTTCGAAAAGGCCAATCTGAGGCGACATGGGTTTCTTCAGCGCGGATCCCACATCGAACATTTGCCACATCGAACACATGAAGGTGTAACAGCCATGGCACGCAAAGAAGCAATGACCAAGATGCGCGAGATCCTGATCACGCGGCGAGACGCATTGCGTCGCGCATTGAAGGGCGACTTAAGCCTACTCAATGCGTTGCGCGAACAAACGTCCGGCGACGTTGTCGACTTCGCATTGGATTCGGTGCAAGATGAGATCAGTTCACAACTGGCGCAAGTAGAAAGTCGCGAACTTTCGAATATCGAGGTCGCGCTGGAAAAGATGCGTGAAGGCACCTACGGCCAGTGTGAAGGTTGTGCCGAAAGCATTCCGTTGGTACGACTCCAAGCTTTGCCGTACGCCACCTATTGTATCAACTGCCAGCAAGAACTAGAGAAGTCGGGCGAGATTCGCCGCTCCGGCGGTGACCTGGGCCGGATTCTCAGCGGAAGCTCGGACAGTGACACGATGCTCAACGACGTCGAGCTCGACGTTTCCTAACGTTGCCGCAGACAGCGCATGCTGCCGCATCCGATTTCGTGATGCGGCAGCCATCTCGCTCTCTTCGCGTTCGCAACGCTGGCGTGGTCAACAAGGAGGTTGCCGCTCATGACTTGCTCAATTCCCCATCCATTGCTCAAGCGACTGGCGTTCATCTGGGGACTAGCGGCCTTGCTTCCGACCGCCGCTGTACACGCTCAAGCCGTAGCCGAACAGGTCTTCGTACCCTCGCGAGTGATTCGCTCGGAGGCAATCGATTCCGAACGTGATCAGGCCTATCAGGAGATTGCGGAGGAGTACTCGGCGATTTCCCGGCAGGTTAATCTGCTGAAGAAAGTCGTCCGACTCGTCAGGCCCGCAGTCGTGCACCTCGAATCGGTCAAAGTTGATGCGACTCACCTCACTCGCCAACGTGGGGATCGAGCGGCGCAACCAACTGTCGAGGAAGCAGGTTCCGGTGTTGTCATCCAGATGGGCAGCAGCAAATACATTTTGACGAATCGCCACGTCGTGCGCGACGCCAAACTGACAGACGTCACGATACGGCTGGAAGACGGCCAGCTGCTACAAGCGACCCGGATCTTATCCGATTCGGACACGGATGTGGCCGTTATTGAAGTTGCCGCAAGTCATTCACTTGTCGATGCACGCGTGGGCAACAGCGACGACCTGGAGATCGGCGATTTTGTCCTGGCCGTCGGTAGCCCGTTCGGCCTAAGTCACTCCGTCAGCTACGGAATCGTAAGTGCCAAGGGGCGACGAGACCTGGAGCTGGGAGACGACTATGTGCGTCTGCAAGACTTTCTACAAACGGACACCGCGATCAATCCCGGCAACAGCGGTGGTCCACTCCTGAATCTTAAAGGTGAGGTCGTGGGGATCAACACAGCCATCGCCAGTAATTCGGGCGGCAACGAGGGCGTCAGCTTCGCGGTGCCAATCAACTTGGCGATGTTCGTGGCTCGCCAACTGATTGAAAAAGGCGAAGTCAATCACGCTTACCTCGGCGTCCAGCTCGACAGCGAATTCAATCTACCAAAGGCGCACGCGCTAGGGATGAATCTGGTACGCGGCGCTCTGGTCAAGGGCATCACCCCGCAATCGCCGGCATACTATGCCAACCTACAGGTCAATGACGTTGTCCTGTCATATGACGATACCGAAGTCGAGGACGACGATCATCTCGTGAATCTCGTGAGCATCACGCCGATTCAAAAGAGCGTGTCCGTCGAGGTACTGCGGAATCGCGAGAAACTGCGTGTGCAGGTGCGAGTTGGCAACCGCCAACGATTCGAGTCACGCACGCCCTAGTCGTCGTTAGGTTGACGGTTTCGATTCTTGTGCGGCGTAGCGGATACCGCGCAAGATTGCCGCGCGAACTTCTACTGCATCAAATTGAGTAACAACATCCATGTTGTTACGCCACTCGCGCGGACTGCGCCGGTCGTAAACCGTCATGCCGCGCGTCAGTTCACCGGTCACCTCGACGTCGCCAGCCATCTCTTGCGATTCAAACAGTTCGGAATTCAAGCAAGAAACTAACGCGACCGCCTTCGTGAGCGTGATGCCCTCAAGCCCCAAATGCTGGCGGTACGTGCGGTAAAGGAAGGCAAGTACGTGCCGCATGATCGAGCCCGCTCGGGACGAGTCATCTGGCAGGTCATCCAGAAAATCCAATGTCAGCATCAGACGGGACGCCACGTCGCGCGGCACAAGCGTCTTGGTAATGGGCGACCGCAACATCGTGCGTGCCGCCAACGGATCGCTATGAAAGTTGAACTCCGCCGTTGGGGATACATCGCCGTTCGCGGTCAACGTTCCCCCGGCGATGATCAACTGATCGATCATAGTCGTCAGGTCGGGATCTGCGGAAATGGCGCGGGCGATGTTTGTCAGCGGCCCCAACGCCACAATCGTGATCTTGCCTGGCGCATGACGAATCTCATCCGAAATGACTTTGTCCGATGTCCGCGTATGATGCAGTTCTGAAATACGCGTGTCCAGATTACCTAAACCGTCGGCACCATTTAGCTGGCGACGATCACCCGGAGTCGCGGTGTCTTGCCGCGCGACTCCCACACGAGGCCAGCGGGGCGGATCGAGCAGTTCAAGAATCCGTTGTACGTTGCGGCTGCTCTGATGTGCGTCCACGTTTCCTGCCGTCGCGGTAACGGCTACGACTTCCAGACGCGGATCGAACAGCGCCAGACATAGCGCAACCGCATCGTCAATTCCAGGATCACAGTCGATGATCACTTTGCGAGGCATTTGGCTCTCACCCTTGTCCGAGATGTTAGCTAAGTCAGGTGTCGCATCCAAGCACGCCTTACCGCAGATCAAGCCATCGCTAATCAACTGTAGTGTGCGCCGTAACCCGTGCGTTTCGGATTTTAGACCTGGTAAACATCTCGAACAAGGTCCCGCGTCCTCACGTTCCGTCGGTCAGGATTGGAGAACTCACGGCTTCTTCACCTGCTTATCTATCTTTTGGTTTGCAGCCGGGTACTTCCGTTTGAGCCCGTCATGTTAGACTGAGCCGCGAGGGGAGCTTGGAATGACTTTGGAAATTATTGGGCGAGTCGCGGGCGGCGAAGATCTAACGCAGGCCGAAATGGCCGCGGCGATTGACGCGATCATGCGGGGCCAATGGGAAGACGAGCAGATAGCGCTGCTATTGACTGCGCTATACCACAAGGGTGAAACCGTTGAGGAAATCGCCGGTGCCGCCGCGGCCATGCGACGACATATGACCCCGATTCGCTCTCCTCACCCAATTTCGATTGACACGTGCGGCACCGGAGGAGACGGCTCGGGAACATTTAATATCAGCACTGCCGCGGCACTGGTCACCGCTGCTGCTGGTGTGCCAGTTGCCAAACACGGTAATCGGAGCATCACTAGCAAGACGGGGTCCGCCGACGTGCTGGCAGAACTCGGTGTGAATATCGGCGCTACGGTGTCACAAGCCGAGTTTTGTCTGGAGACAGTCGGGATTTGCTTCTGCTTCGCACCACTGCTACATCCGTCGATGCGACACGTGGGGCAGGTTCGCAGGCAGCTGGGCTTTCGCACGATCTTCAATCTACTCGGCCCCCTCTGCAATCCTGCCAATGCGACGTACCAGTTGCTGGGTGTTGGGCGTCCTGAATTGCGTCCCAAACTCGCGGCAGCGCTTTCTTTGCTGGGCTCCCAAGGTGCCGTCGTCGTCAGCGGCGAAGATGGGCTGGATGAAGTGACCTTGTGCGGACGCACCAACTGCACCTCCGTACACGGCTCCGAGTTGGCGGAATTCACTTGGCACCCACATGACTTTGGGATCGCACCGGCTGACAATTTATTGGCACTTTCGGTCGAAGATCCTGCCGGTAGCGCGACAATAATCCGCAGCGTGTTGGACGGTATCGCCGGTCCGGCACGGGATATCGTGGTGCTCAACGCAGCTGCCGCATTGTGGACTGCCGGGCGGGGCGAGCCCACCGTGTGCGCGCAAGCCGCAGCAGAGGCGATCGACTCCGGCGCCGCGCGGGATACTCTGCAACGACTGGCCGCAGCGAGCCACCGAGCATGAACCTTTCGTGGTATGGCTTGGCTCTCTGTTCGGCAGTGTTCTTAGGACTTTATGACTTGGCCAAGAAGGCGGCAGTGCGTAACAACGCGATTCCCGCCGTGCTGTTCTGGAGCGTCGTTTCCGGTGCCCTTCCTTGGCTGCCCTTCGTGTTGTGGTCTAAATTGGCTCCCGAGACACTGCCTCTCGATGCTCTCCGCGTTGCCCCGTTGACACTTCCGGAACACGCCCTGTTGTGTCTCAAGTCATTCATCGCAGGCAGCTCCTGGGCGTTCGCTTATGCTGCGCTGAAGCACCTTCCGCTTTCCGTGGCCGCCCCGATACGCGCCACGAGTCCACTCTGGACGATTCTGGTAGCCACGCTGTGCTTTGGCGAACGGCCCAATCCGCGCCAATGGCTCGGTATCGCCGTGATTCTCGGATCGTTCTATGCCTTTACCTGGGTTAGCCAACGCGAGGGCATCGACTTCCGTCGTAATCGCCACGTTGGCCTCATGCTTGTCGCCACCCTATTGGCGTCGGCCAGCGCGCTGTACGACAAATTCCTGCTGCAAAGATTGCGACTGGATGTCGCGACCGTCCAGGCTTGGTTTTCCATCTACCTGGTTGCCGTTACCCTACCCTGGTTCCTGCACTGGCGTGCGGTTCCCGCTAATCGGCGTAGTCCATTCGAGTGGCGGCGATCGATTCCCGCGATCGGCCTGCTCCTGCTCGTCACCGACTTCTTGTATTTTTCTGCCGTCCATCGACCGGACGCGATGATTTCGCTTGTTTCGCCATTGCGGCGCACCTCGGTGCTCGTTTCTCTGATCGCCGGTGTCCACTTATTTCGCGAACGTCAGTTGTGGTCCAAAATCCTGTGCGTAACAGGACTGCTAGCTGGCGTGTTCCTGCTCAGCCGCCTCAACTAGCCCCACTCGCCCTGCTGTACCGTGCCCCGGCAGCGGCAAAATAACGACGTGACACAGGCTGCCGTGACAGCAAAGACCACGCCAGAGGACTTGCCGTTCCGCCTCAATTCCTGGTATCCTCAGCAGCTTGTCTGACCGATGATATCGTGACACGAGCGTTTCGCCTCGTGCAACCGCCGAATTTTGAAGGAGCCGCACATGGCCAAACCGCACCGCAAACTGAAAAAAGCCAATCATGGTAGCCGCCCCGCCAACGGACGCGCTCGCAAACAGAAGCGCAAGTCGGTGCGTACCTAAGCTGCCGTGTGAACTGAGCCCGCGCGATGCGGCGCAGGTAACTGACACGCTGTGAAACCGTGCGCGCCGTTGCTCCGCGCACTTGTTGTCGACGAGGTGTAGTTTGGCCGGCAAGGGTTTTCTATTCGACCTGGATGGGATTGACCTCAACCAGGTCACCGCGGATCTCGACGTGATCCGCAGCTACAATCCGCAACGTTTCGAAATGGAACAGTTGACGGCGATTGTCTACGAAGATACGGAGCATCATCGGTGCATCGGCTTCAAGGACACGCAGCCGGATGAATTCTGGGCCCGGGGCCATATGCCAGGCATGCCACTGATGCCAGGCGTGATCATGTGCGAAGCGGCAGCCCAGTTAGCTTCGTACTACACCCAGCGCCATGATCTGCTGGGCAGCGAAATGGTCGGATTCGGTGGCCTGGAAGAAGTCCGATTTCGCGACATGGTCCTGCCAGGCGATCGGCTGTACATCGCGACCGAGCTGACCCGAGTTCGGCGGGGCGCGATGATCATTTGCCGTTTCCAAGGATTTGTGGGCGAACGGATCGTGGTGGACGGAATCATCAAAGGTATTCCGTTGCCTGTTGCCGCGCTGCAAGCCGCGACGCGTCGCGACGGCCAATAAGATTTTTCACCGCGACGAGATGATGCCCCATGGGTCGGCGTGCCCTGCGAAAGTTACCTGAAGGCCTGGACTATTCCACCCATCTATTGCGTCCGGAGACCATGCAGACGCCGTTTCAGGCGAGCGACTACTTCTCCGATTTCCCGCAGGATGGCTCTGCCGATCTCGAAATCGAAGTGGGAAGCGGCAAAGGTCTGTTCCTTGCGAACGTAGCGAGCGCCGTGCCTGAGCGATTCTTCCTGGGCATCGAAATCGCAAAGAAGTACGCCGAATTTATTGCGGCGAAACTGGCACGGAGGGGACTCCAGAATGCCCGCATCATGCACGGTGACGCCGAGCGTTTCTTTGCGGAGCAACTCCCAGACAATTTGCTTGCTGCCGTCCACGTCTACTTTCCCGATCCGTGGTGGAAAAAGCGTCACCACAAACGACGCATCATGAACGAGCGTTTCCTGAAAGACGTCGCCCGTGTGCTGCGTCCCGGCGGCTCACTTCACTTCTGGACCGACGTGCAGGACTATTTTGAACAGGCCGTCGAGCTGATCGCGACCAAGATTCCGCTCTCGCCACCTCATTCGGTTGACGAAGCAACTGCCGAGCACGACCTCGACTATCGCACGCATTTCGAACGACGGACGCGACTTCATGGCGAAGCCGTGTATCGAGCCCGATTCGAGAAACCCTAGGGCGCGGCGGGGCTACGAACGGACGACCATCTCGCCCAACTCACCGCGCTCGTAGGTTCGTTGCCCGTCAGACTTCGCAGCATCGTCTTCACTGTTGGAGATCTCGTAGAGTTGCTGGCCAAACGGAGTCGGATATTTTCCGGTGATACACGCTTGGCAAAGTCGCTCGGCGGGCAAGTTGATCGCCTGTGCGATGGCCTGAATCGGCAGGTAGCGCAGACTATCGGCCCCCAGTGACTTCGCCATCTCGGCCTGTGCTTCATCGGTCAACGGACCGCCACGCAGAAAACGAGGCGCGAATAGTTCACTGACGGTCGACATGTCGATGCCGTAGAAACAGGGCGCCACGATCGGCGGGCAGGCGACGCGAACGTGAATCTCGCGGGCACCACCTTCTTCGCGTATTCGGTCGAGCAAGACCTTCATGGTCGTGCTACGAACGATTGAATCCTCCACAAGCAGCACGCGTTTGCCCTGCAAGACATGTCGCAACGGAGTGTATTTGACGCGAGCAGCCTCGTGCCGACTGTTGCTACCTTCGATAAAGGTGCGGCCTGAATACCGGTTACGGATCAACCCTTCGCGGCAAGGAATTTTTAGCTCAAACGCCATGGCATCGGCGGCGGCTTTACTGGTGTCCGGCACGGGAACAATAATCGTGTCGTCGTCCAGCGGAACGCGGTCGTCCATTCGTTCGAGGCGAGCCAGTTCTTCACCTAGCGCCGTCCGCGAGAGGTATACACTGCGTCCATCTAGGGTACTGGCGACGTTCGCAAAGTAGATCCATTCGAAGAAGCAGTGAGCACTGCCGGGGCTGTCGGCGAATCGTTCAATTCGCAGCTCGCCGTCCGAAATTACAATCGCCATGCCCGGCTCAAGCGAATGAATTGATTCGCGGTCGAAACCAAGATTCGCCAACGCGACCGATTCACTGGCAGCGGCGAACATCGGGCCCTCGATCGCGTAACACATCGGCTTGATGCCCAACGGATCACGGGCCACTAGCATTTCGCCGTTGGCGTTCAATAAGGCCAAACTGTACGCACCGTCGAAGCGTTGCGACACGTTGCGCATGATTTCCACGAGACTCAGCCGGCTGTCACCGCTCAATTCGCGGCTCAGCTCGTGCATGATAATTTCGGTGTCCGTTTCCCGCGCCAGATGATGATCGTTGCCGGCCAACAACTGGGCTCGTAATTGGACGTAGTTAGCCAATTGTCCGTTGAACGCAAAACTGAACCATTTATGCTTCTGCAAGTGGTGGCGTTCAAATGGCTGCGCGTAACTTCGATCGTCCTTGCCACAGGTGGCATACCGAACGTGTCCAATCGCCGCCCGACCGGCGTAACGTGACATTAGGCTCTCGCGTTTTCCACCATGGGACATGCGAAAGACTTCGCCCACCGTGCCGACCTCTTTATGAGTATCGATCAATTGGGGACGCGAGGGATTAAACGTGGTCATGCCCGCCGCAAGCTGGCCTCGATTTTGAATATCGAGCAGCATCCGGGGCATGAGTCGTGAAACTTGCTCTGGACCTTGCGGTGGACAGAGTCGGCTCGCGGCTGCATTCGGCAAATGGTAGATGGCCGCCACGCCGCACTCGTGGTGTATCTCGCTCATCGAATTCGATTAATGCTCACATAGAGTCCAGAGAAGAACGTGAGACGCGAGCGGCCTCCTTACCGTCGCCGACCGCCTTGACCATTGTATGGATGAGCCGTCGGTTCCACAACCGACACATTGAGTCAGAGGCGGCATCTCTGTGCGGCGAAGGGGTTGCCGCGGCACTGAGCAAGTTTGCTTGATCCACCTGGGTTTGGCACGTTGCAGACGATATTATCAGCAGACTGGAGCGTGTCGCCAGCTGAGTCGCTACCGGCCGAAAGTCGCCGCAATCAGCAACAGCTCCTACGGACCGCGCCGTTTTTGCGCGGCGACGATGGTGGCCTTCCCGTGACCTTGATTCTTAACTTAGGACATAAGCTCCGTTCGTATGATTGATCCACTCCGCCAAGAAATCGCTGGTTCTGTCTCACCCATTGTGGTCAAAGTCGGCACGCGCGTGCTGACCAAAACCGATGGTCGCTTGGATTACGACCGGATCGCCGATTTGGCCGATCAGTTGCACCAGTTGCGACAGGCGAATCGACACGTGGTGCTCGTCAGCAGTGGTGCGGTGGGTGCCGGCATGTCCGAGTTGGGTCTCACCGCACGGCCATCTGATTTGGCCAAGCTACAGGCCGTCGCCGCCATCGGCCAAACAAAACTGATCGAGGCCTACGATCGGACACTGCGTCAACAGGGACACCACGCCGCTCAGGTCCTACTGACGGCTCGAGACCTGAGTGAACGCAACGGCTACTTGAATGTTCGCAATACGCTCCTGTCGTTACTGGATCTGGGAGCTATCCCGATCATCAATGAAAACGACACGGTCGCGGTCGATGAGTTGATGAAAACCTTTGGGGACAACGACCGCTTGGCTGCAATGGTCACCAACCTGTTGCGAGCACCGTTGCTAATCATCCTGTCCGACNTCGCCGGTCTATTCGACGGGCCACCGGGATTGGAAACGAGCAAACTCATTCCCACTGTCGAGCGGATCGACACCACGATCGCCTCGTACGTACAAGACCATAGGACGGGCCTGAGTAAAGGCGGC
>JAGQPK010000899.1 GCA_020426755.1 Planctomycetales bacterium | reverse complement strand
ATCTCGCCGATCTCAGGTATCTCGCTGATCTCTTCGACACTTGCCGCGCACAGACGGTCCATTGAACGAAACCGTTGAGCCAGAATCGCGGCCACGCGCACGCCAACGTGACGAATCGAGAGCGCATTCAGTAAACGAGACAGACCGCGTTGCTTGCTTTCGGCGATGGCCGCCACCAGATTGACGGAGCTCTTCTTGCCCATCCGCTCGATCTCGGTGAGCTGTTCAACCGTCAGCCGATAGAGATCAGCGTAGTCGACAACCTGCTTCTGCCGCACGAGTTGATCGACCAATTTGTCACCCAGCCCTTCGATATCCATCGCGTTGCGTGTGGCGAAGTAGCGAATGCGCTCACGAACCTGTGCCGGGCAGCTTAAGTTCGGGCAACGTATGTAGACGCCGCCTTCATCTTTGACCAGTGGCGTGCCGCATTCGGGACACGCGGTTGGAAATTGATACTCCGGCAATTCGGAGTCACGACGATGTTTCTCCACGCGCACGATGTGCGGAATGATCTTGCCAGCCTTTTCAACGATAACTTCATCACCCACGCGGATGTCTTTGCGGGAGATCTCGTCGGCATTGTGTAAGCTCGCTCGTGACACGACCGTGCCGGCAAGTTCAATCGGCTCCAATTCCGCCACGGGCGTGATCGCGCCGGTCTTACCGACTTGAACACGAATCTCCCGCAACTTGGTCACACCTTCATACTTTTCAAACTTGTAGGCGATGATCCAGCGTGGGCTCTTAGCAGTGCGACCGAGTTCCAAGCGTTGTGCAAAATCGTTGACCTTGAGCACCAAGCCGTCGACTTCGAAGTCGAGTTCATGCAATTGCTCAATCAGCTCATCACCATATGCAATTGCTTCGTCCAACGTGTTGAAACAGCGCACGAATGGCGTGGCCGGCAGCCCGTACTCACGCAGTGCTGCGAGGAACTGCATATGGCTCGTTGCCGCCAGTCCTTCGCTGTAGCCGATTCCATGGCAAAACACATGCAACGGGCGTTCGGCACACTGGCGTGGATCGAGTAGACGCACGCTGCCTGCCGTGACGTTGCGTGTATTGGCGTAGAGCGTTTCGCCTCGCTCCTGTTGTCGCTGATTGAGAGTCACAAGGTCGCTATTGCGCATGTAGACTTCGCCGCGCACTTCGAGGAAGCGTGGCGGATTGCCGTTCAGTCGCAGCGGCACGTCCGGCAGCGTGCGGATGTTGTGCGTAATGTCGTCACCGGCCACACCGTTCCCGCGTGTGAGCGCGCGGACCAGCAATCCTGATTCGTACACCAAGGAAACGGCGACGCCATCGATTTTCAGTTCGACTACCCACTCGGGATGCTCGTCGCCCAAGAGCCCATTGATGCGCTGACCGTACTTCTGCAAATCCTCCACACTGTACGTGTTTTCGATCGACAGCATCGGTTCACGATGTTCGACCTGCTCCAAGTAGGGCACAGGCTGATCACCAATCCGTTGAGTCGGACTGTCTGGCGTGATCAGTTCGGGATGGGCGACTTCGAGCGTCTTCAGGCGTTGCAGTAGCTTGTCATACTCAAGATCCGAGATCTCGGGCTGCGACTCGACATAGTAGAGATGGTCATGATGACGAATCGCTGCGCGGAGGGATTCGATTTCTTGCCGCACGGCCGCGTTCATTTCACGTCAACTTCCGAACCGCACTCAGGCACCACAGTCACCGGCTGGCTCGCGGCTGAATTGGGAATGAGACAAAGAAACTTCATCGTTTGCGCGCCCGTGTTGCGAAACTGGTGCACTTCGTCCGGCTTCACCAACACGACGTCACCTGGCCTGAGCGGATACATTTGCTCACCTTCGAACACGACGCCCTCGCCTTCCAACACATAGACTTCATGTTCATACGGGTGGTGATGCCGCGGCGTATGTCCGCCTGGCTCAACTTCGAATTGTCGCATGGCGAAATTTGGTGCGCCGTCACTCGTGCCCACCAACCATCGCACCTTGCATCCGGCTGCGCCGTCCATCTCAACCGTCTTTAATTCAACTGCTGTTGACGGAGTAACTTTCATTGCGAGTGCTCCTGCAGACTACTTGGTAGCTTAGAAGTTATGAGGTCGGCTTCTGCTTTTCGTCGGTCCACCAACTGTCGGTGCCCATCGCCAGTGCCGATGCGACAGCAAGCACGCCCACTTCGACCAGCATTAGTTTTACGCCATGCGTATCCATGAAGGCGATGAACCGTGCATCCGCTGCCGGCGTATCACGCGGTGTATCACGTGACCACGACGCCTGCGATGCATGCAACTGCTTTACTGCCATGACACCGTATGCGCAGGCCGTTAGCACGAAGGCCGTGCCGACGACGACCAGCAGGACGTAGAACGGGTTCGCTCGTGCGCTTCGCTTATTGGCGTTGTCCAGAATCCGCCCGTCCCGGTTCGGCAGTATGTAGGCAGGGCGAACGTCGGTTGCCTGCCGATCGGAGTGCGAACGCGACTGCTTGGCTTCCGTGAGTCCAGCGTTTGGTCTGGGCAAATTGTCAAGCGATCGGCTGTTCACCGTTGTCATTCTCCGGGTACGTACAGACAGGTTGGCAGTATAACATACGAAGCGCTCGCTCCGGCAGCCTGCCA
>JAGQPK010000898.1 GCA_020426755.1 Planctomycetales bacterium | reverse complement strand
CAAGATCTCGACCGTGCCACGCAGCACCGCTTGTAGGCGGTGATTGAAGTTGGCCGCATCGTAACCCCGCGACGTGACGGGAATTGCCGTTGCCAGTTCGGCTTCTCGATGCTGAAGCGTGCGGCGCGTTTCTTGAAGTTCGCCGAAGACGTGCACCAAGGCTTCTGCCAGATCGCGTCCCGCTTCAGTTCCCTCGGCGGGAACTGACGACTCGATGGCACTGTTGGATTTGATCCGATAAAGATGACCGGCATGGCCGCCGAACAATTCTGGGATGTCACCCAAACCGTCAGCACGCGGTGGGACGGTTTCGGTATCCATGCTGCATTGGAGTTGCCAGCCGGTCAGGCGGCAGTAAGCATCGGTCAGGCGATGCCACGCCGGTAAGTCCAGGCCAGTAGCCGGCGTCCAGGGATCTTCAACATGGATTCGTAGCTGATTTGCGGAAGGATTGACCACGGTGTTCCTAGGTTCGTCATCGGAGGGAGTTCATTACCATGCCTTCCCTGGCCGCTGACATGCCGTCACAATCCTTCGTTGCCCGGGGACGAACCATCCTGCTCGCCCCACAGGTAGACTCATACATCGACCAGGACACTGAGGTTGTTGAGGCGAGCTGCTGCAGATTTTGCGCATCGGCACTAGGGATTGATGCGGCTTGATATTTGGGCTGCGTAGGGTGTAGCGACTTCACGCCAAAAAGCCGAAATCAGTCGTTGTTTACTGAAGCAGGCTGATTGCTCATGCGCTTTTCAGCACATCCTGCACGACACGGCCATGCACATCCGTCAGGCGAAAATCGCGACCTTGGAAGCGAAACGTCAGACGTTCATGGTCGACGCCCAAGCAATGTAGAATCGTCGCGTTCAGATCATGAATGTGAACTGGGTTTTCTTCGATGTTGTACGAGAAGTCGTCGGTGCGACCGTAAGTAAGGCCCGGCCGAACTCCGCCGCCCGCCATCAACACCGTAAAGCAACGCGGATGATGATCACGACCATAGTCCGTACGACTCAAGTTGCCCTGACAGTAAATGGTGCGTCCGAATTCACCGCCCCACACCACCAACGTGTCATCTAGCAATCCAGTTCGCTTTAGATCTTGAATCAATCCGGCGGTTGGTTGATCAACATCGCGGCACTGCAGCCGCAAATCGCGTGGCAAGTCGCCGTGCTGATCCCAGCCTCGAATGAAAATCTGCACGAAGCGAACATTTCTTTCCGCCAATCGTCGCGCCAACAGACAATTCGCTGCGAACGTGCCTGGCGTCGTTACTTCAGGTCCGTACAAGTCCAACACCGACTGCGGTTCGTCGGAGAAGTCCGTCAGCGCGGGCACGGAGTGCTGCATCCGATACGCAAGCTCATACTGGGCAATCCGCGTCTCAATCTCAGGATCGCCGTATTGCGCTGCAGCCGTCTGGTTGAGATCTCGCAGGCGATCGAGCATGCGGCGCCGTCGGGCCGAAGTAATTCCCGGCGGATTGGAAAGGTACAACACCGGATCGCCTTGTGACCGCAAGCTGACACCTGCGTGTCGCGTCGGGAGGAAACCCGCCCCCCAGAGCCGTTCATACAAAGCCTGCGCATCACGTTTGGCACTCCAACGAGAATGCAGTACGACAAACGTTGGCAAGTCGTGGTTCTCACTTCCTAAGCCATAGGAGAGCCACGCGCCAAGCGACGGTCGCCCCGGAATTTGCGCACCTGTCTGAATGTAGGTAATCGCCGGGTCGTGGTTGATCGCTTCGGTGTGTAGTGATTTGACGATTGCCAGGTCGTCGACAACGCTCGACATGTGTGGCAGCAGTTCGCTCATCCACGCACCTGACTGGCCATGTTGTGCGAACTTGAACATTGACGGCGCAATCGGAAATCGGTTTTGTCCCGATGTCATCGTTGTTAGTCGTTGCCCCTGCCGTATCGACTCGGGTAAGTCTTGATCGTACAGAGCATCCATCGCCGGCTTGTAATCGAACAGATCCATCTGCGATGGGGCACCTGACATGAACAAATAGATGACTCGCTTCGCCGTTGGCACGTGGTGCGGAGTACTCAAGTATCCATCACTGCCGGCGTAGGCGTGATTCTCATTGAGTAGCGATGCCAAGGCCGCGACACCAATGCCGGTGGCCGTGCGACCGAAAAAGTGTCGGCGCGTCAGAGCCATCGCGGCTGCATTCGGCATTGGATCGTGAGCGGGCTTCATGTGGCTGCACCTGTTTGAGCGATCGCGAGCGGAAAGACGAATGACACGACTTCTTGTTTATGGCTTGGTTAACGTTTCGTCGAGATTCAACAATGTGTTGGCGAGGACAGTCCAGGACGCCAACTCGACCGGATCCACATTCGCGGGGATCGCCAGTTCGCCTTGTGAGATTAATGCCTTCGCCGCCGCGTCGTCGGTTGCGAAGTCGGCACGATCTTCAGCGAGGCCCAATTGCAGACGTTGCAATTCGTGCGCTGTTGCTTCACGTCCGACGACGAGTCGGAAGGCCAACTGCAAGCGGTCGTGGTCGGTTGTTTGTTCGCTTGTGAGTACACGTGTCGCCAAGCTGCGCGCCGCTTCGACAAACTGCACGTCGTTCAGCAGCGCCAATGCCGCAGTGGGTG
>JAGQPK010000897.1 GCA_020426755.1 Planctomycetales bacterium | reverse complement strand
ACCTCTGTGGGCGCGGCTTATCATCGGGCGACGTACGCAGGCGGATTTCGTTCGCGTTGCGATTCACTTGTGTCAGCGCCCAGCCGCGGCCCGTTGCTTGAGGATCCTTCAGCATCGGCACGAGGCTTTGGCCTTGCAGGTTGTCGGGAGCTTTGACGTCACACAACTCGGCCAACGTTGGGTAGAGATCGAGTTGGCTGACCGGCGATATCGCCCGGGCATTGCGGCTCATGCCAGGCGCCACAATCAGCAGGGGCACGCGAGCGCTTTCCTCAAACAAGCTGCGCTTCTGCCACAGACCATGTTCGCCGATGTGATAGCCATGGTCACTGGTAAACACGATTACGGTGTTGTCGCTGAGCCCCAATCGATCGAGTGAATCGATGACCTTGCCCAACTGCGCATCCATGAACGAGATGCTCGCATAGTACGCTCGTTTGGCCTGACGACGCAGGTCATCGGTTAGCCGCTCCTGTTCTTTCTTGTGGCTACCAAGTGCTGCGGCTGGCAAGTCACGTTGGTCTTCCTCGACACCTTCCACGAGCTTGATTTGCTCAAGCGGAAACTGATCGAAGAACTCGCGCGGCGCCACGTAAGGCGTGTGTGGCCGATAGAATCCGAGTGCCAGGAAGAAGGGACGGTCCGTTTGCGTCGCGCAACGTTCTAAGACCCAGTTCGCGTCGGCGGCCATCAGTCCGTCCGTGTGACGGTCAGCCGGATTCGGCGAAGCGTACCAACTAAGCGTACCGCCGAACTCGCCGGGTCGCAGTGAGAAGATGTGGGGCTCGTCAACCAAACGATCGGCACCTGCTGGATTGAGTTCTAGCTCCCATGAACCTGGATCATCGTGTCCGTTCGTGCCAATCGAACGGGGCACGTTGTAGTGGTACAGCTTGCCAATTCTGGCCGCGAAATATCCCGACAAGCGAAACGCCTGGGGCAACGACCGATGATGTGGGATCGTCTGTCGAAAGATGAGTGAGTTTGCGTGAATGCCCGTGCTGTTGGGATACAGCCCCGTCAAAAACGAATTGCGACTCGGACCACAGAGCGGATAGGTGCAGTAAGCTCGCTCAAACAGAACGCCGCGTGCCGCCAAGCGATCCAAGTTCGGCGTCTGAGCATGTTGATCACCATAGCAACCGAGGAAGTTGTTCAAGTCATCGGAGACAATAAACAGCACATTGCGACGTGCAGTATTCTCAGCCGCAGTGACAAACATCGGCAGTGCCAAGGTTTGGAACAGCACGGCGAATGGAAGCAGAAGCTTCACCATGCGACGTGCCAACGAATCCCAATTCACCATCATTCAATCTCCCGAATCGGAGGGCCGCTGCTAGATCACAGACGGCCTTTTTAAACCACGATGACCGCCAAGTACATAGTTGGCAACTCAGGGCCTATGTCGGAATGTCGATTTCTGATTGTGGATTGATAAGGTGCAAGTCTCAATTCGCCGAAAGACGTTAGTCGCGGTTCTCGTCAACCGATTGAGGAATGAAATGATCAGAAATCAAGTCATCATTCCAAGATCAGAAATCCGAAATCATCATTCCTCAATCTATTTCGTGTTAGATCGTTGTCTCTGGCGTCTTCCCATTTGCTTTGTTTCAAAGCGGTAGCTGCGCGGCCGCACTCCAAAGCACGAAACGGGCCCCAAGAGCGCTTGCTTTCCGCCACGTGTGTTGACCACAATGCTCGTATCATTTCCCCCGATCGAGCTCGTCGCGATGCCCGCCTGCCCCGCATACCGCTTGCCCTATTCACCGACACGACGCTGCAGTTTGCTCGCGTTCGTCCTTGCCGTCATCGCGCTGACATCTGTTTCGTCGTTGTTCGGTCAACAACTCCCACCGCAAGAACCATCGCTGCATGCAAACGCCGCCGTGTTGCGCCGCTTGAACGATGACTTTACCAAGCAGGTTGTTCCGGCGATCGAACGCTATTGTCTGCAATGCCACCGCGGCGCGGATGCTGAAGCGCAGTTGGACTTGAGTGATGACCGCACGCTTGCTGCAGTTCGCCAGCGACACCAAGTGTGGAACGAAATCGCTCGGCGGCTGGGCGCGCATGAGATGCCGCCGGCGGACGCGTCGCAGCAGCCAACGGATCATGAGCGTGAGCAGATCGTGCGGTGGGTAGCTGAGTTTCGTCGTGCCGAAGCTGAGCGAACCGCACAAGATCCCGGTCCAAATCTGTCGCACCGATTGTCAGCGGCCGAGTACAACTACACGATTCGTGATCTTACGGGTGTGGATATCGGGCCTGCACGCGAGTTGCCGGTCGATCCGGCCAACGAGGCTGGTTTCGACAACTCGGGCGAATCACTCACCATGTCCCCTGCCCTGCTCCAGAAATACTTTCTGGCGGCTCAGACGGTTGCAAACCATCTGCTCTTGCTGCCAGATGGCTTAGCCTTCGCCCCGCATCACGTGATTACGGACACCGATCGCGACAAGTACTGCGTGGCGCGAATCGTCGACTTCTATGATCGTCACCCCGTAGATTTGGCCGACTACTTCGCTGCCTCGCTGCAGATCTCGTTGGCACATGACGATGATTCAGCCGCGAGCGACGATGATCGACTGGTGCGCCGCTATGCTAACGAGAAA
>JAGQPK010000896.1 GCA_020426755.1 Planctomycetales bacterium | reverse complement strand
GTAAACGTCGACCGGCACAACCAAGTCAACGCCCTTCACCACGTGGTAACCGTACTTGAAGTAAGGACCGCCACCGACGGTGCAAGCGCCCATCGCAATCACGAACTTCGGGTCCGGCATCAAGTTGTAAAGCCGGCGTACACGGCTGGCCATCTTGTACGTAACGGTGCCGGCGACGATCATCAAATCGGCCTGGCGCGGCGTGGCCCGAAAGGCACCTGCACCGAATCGATCCATGTCGTAACGGCTGGCGCCGGCCGCCATCATCTCGATGGCACAGCAAGCCAAGCCGAACGTCATCGGCCAGATGCTGGACTGACGCGCCCAATTGATCGCCTGCTCAACGGTGGTCGTAACCACCCCTTCCTCAAATCGTCCCTCGATCCACGGCTGAGTCATGTTCGGCTAACCCTAGCTTGTCCCATTCTGTGATCTGATTGTTACTCGCGATCTCGACGCGAAATGGCTCGCCCGAGCCACTCCACATCTTCGCAGTTGCCAACGGCTTTGACTACCCGGTGCCGCAAAGGTCGAAAACACATTTTGCGGAACCCCGGCAGTTGGCCGGCTCTCCTAAACGACCCCAGTCACGTCTCCCGAAGCCTTGGCCGGCACATCACTGGCCACCACGTTCCCACGAAACGCGGATTCAATTTGTGTCAAAGGTTGAACCTGAAACGTACAACAGGCACCGCCGTCTAACCGGCAATCCGTCAGTGTCATGCGTTGTCCGATGAGCTGCGAGAACACGAGTCGTTCGAGCGCACACAGTGACCGGTCTAGCTCCGCCAACTCCGGATAGGGACAGGCCAATGCAGTCAGCGTCGGGCGGGCGACAGTGGCTTCACCACCTTCGGATGGTCCGCTCGAAGTCGTCCCCACTTGAAATGGCAATTGTCGCTGCTCGAACAAATCAGCCAGATTCTGCAGTCGCCCATCGACACTTTCGGCCTGAACCTGATCACGATACAGCGCCGCCAACCGGTCGGCTATCCGCTGCAACAGGCCACGCCGCACTGCTTCATCAGGAATGGCACGCAGTTCTTCCCAGAGCACGCGTGCCAAGTCTCCAAAGTTCGATCCTGTCCGGCGGCGCCCTTCCTCCGTCAACTGGTACCAGTGGCTAGGGCGCCCCCGGCCCGTTGCCTCGTCGTCCTTGTGCCGCTCAAGATAGCCCTTGTCGAGCAATCGATTGAGCCGCTGGCGTACAGCCGTCGCGGTGACACCGAGTTCGAGCTCAAACTCCGCGACGGTCATCCGCTCACGCTGACGCAAGAGATCCAGAATCGTGCGGTCGCTTGGTACGATGGCAGCCATTCTGTGATCTCGATCGCTGGTGAATGTAAACCAGGTGCAACTTCGTGCTTGCACCCTGACTGCTTGTCATCATATGAGTTTTCACATTTTTGACAACGGGATATTTGGAAAATCAGATCCGAGTCTGACCGATCTGACCGGATCCGCCATAAACGATTGACACGCCACGACTTATTCGATAGACAAAGACCCCGGCCCCTGGGCAGTGGCAGATTAAGCGCCCGGGACCTCCCGCCATCTCTTCGCACGAGGAGCGTTCATTGATGAAACCCCGCGCCGCGTTGCCCAATCGGCTGATCACTCTATTCCTGCTGCTGGCGATCGTATTTTCGACATCCCACGCTGCCTGGGCACAGGATTCCGCCACATCCGTGGAAGCCGCCAACACAGCGGCGACTGCCGATGCGGCAGCGACTTTGCCGGCAACCAGCGCGGACGCGGTTCAGCCCAGCGCTTTCAAACGCTTCGAATCAACGATTGACGGCGCGGCCGGGAAACTGGTCGGGTACTTAGCGGCCGTGATCTTCTACGACGTTGTCTTCTGGGATAATCCAACGGCAGATTCACCGCCGGATGCGCCCAACGTGGTTGTCCCGCTGGCGGTCTTGTGGCTCATACTGGGCGCCGTCTACTTCACGCTCAAGATGCAGTTCATCAATTTCCGCGGTTTCTTCCACGCCATCGAAGTGACAATGGGGAAGTTCGATAAACCGGGTGCGGAAGGCGAAGTCAGCCACTTCCAAGCGCTAACCGCTGCTCTGTCGGCGACCGTAGGCCTTGGCAACATCGCGGGCGTGGCGATCGCGGTGTCCACTGGCGGCCCGGGAGCGACGTTCTGGATGATCGTCGCTGGACTGCTTGGTATGACCTCGAAGTTCGCCGAGTGTACGCTCGGTCAACGGTACCGCCAGATCCGCCCCGACGGTCGAGTGATGGGCGGTGCCATGTACTACTTATCCAACGGCCTGACGGAGATCGGTCTCAGGCCCCTTGGCACCGTACTCGCGCTGCTGTTCACGGTACTCTGCATCGGCGGTTCGTTCGGTGGCGGCTGTGCCTTTCAGGTCAACCAATCGCTGGGAGCGGTCCGGCAAACGTTCCCCGCGCTGGCCGGGCACGAGTGGGTTTACGGGCTGATCATGACAGGCCTAGTCGGAATCGTGATCATTGGCGGCATCCGTCGCATCGCCGCGATTGCCGAAAAGATTGTCCCGCTGATGTGCGGTGTCTATGTGGCCGCGTGTCTCTTTATCTTGCTAAAAAACGCCGCACTGCTGCCCAACGCAATCAGTGAGATTGTC
>JAGQPK010000895.1 GCA_020426755.1 Planctomycetales bacterium | reverse complement strand
GCGAGAACCGCGGCTTGCGCCTTTCGGCGAACTGGCTCGCTCGCGTTCGAGCTAGCAGTTCGCAATTCTGCCTAATGCGTACAGCTTCGTTCGATCGCCTTAGAACTCGCAGTGACAGCACGCTGTCACATGAATTCCTGGCGAAGATGACGGATTACTTAGTCCGATCTTACTGAGCTAGTGGACACCAGAGACGGAACGCACTGCAGGAAGCAGGATATGCTGTCAGCTATCAAGACGATAGTATCAAGACGAAGTCGCAAGCGATGCGTTGCTGGGATGCTGGCGCTGACGTTTGTGTCGGGATGCCATGGACGCCACTACTATCGTAAGCAGGCCGAATGCGAGGCGCAGGCCGTATTGGCCGAGAAGCAGGCGGATCCCCGTTGGACCTTTGGGGCGATTCCGCTGTGGCCTGATCCGCGTAGCCGGTTCGCCGAAGTCCAGTCGGTCGATTGTCCTTGCATGCCCACGGATGATCCCGCAGCTCTGTATTTATCACCGAAGCCGCAGCGCCCTGATGAAGTGTGTCCCGTTGCGGAGGGGCGTGGTTATCTTGAGCTGTTGCCGCCAATCGACTTTACGGAAGACGGCAGTGCCGGAAGTGTTAGCGCCGTGCAGCAGGATCCACTTGCACCGCCGGATGAAACACCACGCGTCTTGTCGCCGCGCACGGCCTACGAAGTTGGTTTGATCAACAGTCGAGAGTACCAATCGCGCAAGGAGAGCTTGTATCTCGCTGCGCTCGATGTGACGCTCGAGCGATTTGCGTTTGGACCGCAGTTCTTTGCTACTCAGTCGGCGGCCTATGAACATGTCGGGCATCTACTGCCGGGCGGTGACCGGCAGTCGCATCTTACACTCGACCGTGACGGTTTAGGTAATGTTGTCGGACCAGGTGAAACTCCAGGCAGTGAAGCGCCAAATGGTCAGACGGTGAACTCATTCGTGGGACCGGGCCCCTTGGCCGGATCCGGGCTGGGTGTGGGCAAGCTGTTTCCTTCTGGAGCTGCATTGCTAGTACAGTTCGCCAATCGTACCGTGTTCGAATTTAGTGGTCCCTTCAAAGGAACTTTTAGCCAGTCGGAACTGAGTCTTGACGTTGTCCAGCCACTGCTACAAGGAGGCGGGCAAGCGGTGACTCTCGAACCACTCACTCAGGCCGAACGAAATTTGTTGTACGAGTTGCGTTCGTTCGCTCGGTTCCAACGTGAGTTCTTCGTTAGTGTGGCCAGCGGATCGGATCTGGATCAAGGGGCACGTCTAGAGGTTTCGCAGCAGTCGGATCAGTCGAGCGATGGGCAGCGTCGCCGCGTCGGCGTGCTGCCCTTGATTGAGCAACTGCAGACGCTACGCAACGAACAACGCAACCTCGAACGATTGCAGGAACACTTGAAACGATTCGAGGCCTTCCATCGTGCGGAAGAGGTATCACTGATCCAAGTCGATCAGGTCCGACAAGATGTGGCTCAGGCTCGCAGTCGCGTCATTCGAGCGCGTCAACGCTACTTCAGCAATCTGGATCGCTTGAAAATACAGCTCGGCATGCCCACCGATACACCATTGGTGTTGGATGAGTCGACGTTGGCTCAATTCGAGCTGAATGAAACGAACTGTCGCTTGCCGTACTTGCCGGAGGAACTAGCCGAAATCAACGTCGATGGACAGTCGCTTGCGCAAACGGCATTGTCTGAACGGCTTGACCTCATGAATTCACGCGCTGCCCTCGTTGACTATTGGCGCAAGATTGCCGTCAGCGCCAATGGACTGCTCGGCGTGCTGGACGTATCGTACAACGGTTCTTGGTTGACGACCGATCCGATCTTTAGCAGTCAGCCGTTGGACTTTGATGCAAGTCGAGGCAGGCATCGTGTCGGCTTGAACATGGAGTTGCCGTTGGTGCGGAAACGCGAACGCAATATTTATTTCGCAACACTCATTGAATACCAACAGGCACGGCGTCGTCTGATGTTGGCTGAAGATACCGTCAAACTGGAAGTGCGTTCCGCGCTGCGTTCGTGGGTCCGAGCACGCGAGAATTTCGAGATTCAGCGTGAAGCCGTGCTGTTGGCCTGTCGCCGCGTGGATCAAGCACGACGGATTCTCGAGTTGCCGCCCCGAGCGAACGAGGTGCGCGACTTGGGCCCGAATGCCGCCCGCAATCTGCTGGAAGCGCAACAAGACTTGGTCGATGCACAGAACGACCTGGTGCAGTCGTGGGTCGATTTCCAGATCGCGCGGCTCGAACTGCTACGCGACTTGGAATCGTTGGATGTTAACGATCCGGCCAACACGGAGTTTACTCCGACGTCGCTCAGCGAAGAACTGCCCGTTCCGCCCGAACCGCTGCCGAGCTTGTAGTGTCGCAATCGATCGCGCCAAATTCGCAGTTCGCCAGTTCGCCGAAAGGCGCTAGCCTAATGGCACTCAGTTGAGATTTCAGGATTTAAAAAAACGCGTAGTTCCCCCTCCCGTCGATGGCATCCACTTCTCGTAACGCAATACCGGGAGGGGGCCAGGGGGAGGGAACCGAGTTGTCGTCGTTTGGAGGTGGCTTATACAGCAAAGGAAGAAGATTGTCGGGAGTTGAAGTCACTCCTGCGGTGCTTCACGCTCAGTA
>JAGQPK010000894.1 GCA_020426755.1 Planctomycetales bacterium | reverse complement strand
GGTTCTGGAACTGAGACGCCTCGATGCACATAGACATTGAAGCCTGACACAGGAAGGGAAAACGTGTCGTCAAGACTGCCATCGGCGTTGTATCGACGAACGGGACCGACATATTGCGCGACGTACAGTCGTCCCGCCGAATCAAAGTCGAGACCGAAGGGCATCGCCACGTCACTCAGGTAAATTCCCGCGTATGTGCCGTCCGGAAGGAAACGATCGATCATGTCTCCTTTGCCTCCCTGAACGTAGATGTTGTCAACATCATCTAAGGCAAGGAAGTTTGGGGCGGTGTTTACTTTGATGGATTGCAGGAAATCACCTGCGGGAGTTATTCGCTCAACCGTGCCACCGCCCGAACTGTCGCGCACATAGGCCAGCAGATTGCCATTGGAATCGATGTCGATGCCGGTCAGATTCACTTGATTGACGAGCGGGGTGGCAAGCAAATTGCCATCCTGGTCAAAGTGACTGATCGAGCCTTCTGTAAAATCGGACACAAAGAGTGTGTCGTCGCTCGCAACTTCAATGTCGACCGGATAGCTAAGAGACGCAAATGCCTCGGGAATGTCATTGCCCGGCCGATAACGCCAAACCGTGCTGGCCTGGCCGATATAAACATTGCCCCGCGAATCGACGGCGATACCGGCTGCATTGCGAATTGTCGCCGGCGAATAGGTGCGTACTAGTTGACCCGACTCATCGTACTCGTGAACGGAACCCAAGTTCGTCGCAAAAATCCGGTCGGCACGAGCCATTGCAACCAGACCGCTGGCCGATAAACAAGCAGAGAGTACGCAGATCACCGCGGATGTTCGAATTGACATTGCCCTACCTCATGGTCATCCTGGAGGTTCAAGTATCCTCTGTGAGGGGTAGTATGAGGGGTCGTGTCGTTATTCGCAATCAACTTGCGCCGAAAAAGTAGTTGCGACGCTTCACGAGCAATAAGTTGACGTGTGGGAGTGCGTTTGGGCGAGTTTGCTTATTGAGCGCGGTGTTATTGGCCGATGGGCGCCCGCCAAATAGAATACGAGCCTTACCCCATGGTGCAGACGCGTCGTGTTCAATCCGTTGAATCTCGGCGCAGTAGTCATCAGCGCGTTAAATTGCTGCGCTCCAACGCCCCGGCGAACCGACGACGGCGCGGTTCGCCGTATCTTGTACGACCTAGAGCCAAGACCATGATTGATCGTGAACAGACACTGGAACGAGTTCGTCAGGCGGGCGTAGTCGGCGCCGGTGGCGCCGGATTTCCGACCTACAAGAAGCTTGCCGCCAACGTGGATTGGATTATCGCCAACGGTGCGGAGTGCGAACCGTTGTTGCAAAAAGATCGCGAGACGATGTTGCGCGAGTCGGACGAAATGCTCCGCGGTCTACAGATTATGCAGGCCTTGACGGGGGCCAAGAACGTCTGCGTGGTCGTCAAGCATAAGAATGCTGACGTGGTCGAAGCATTGGAGCAGCGAATTCGCGCTGCGGGGTTTGAGTCGCTGGTTTACGACGATGTGTATCCGGCAGGAGATGAGTATGTCTTGGTCCATGAGGTAACAGGTCGACAGATTCCGCCCGGCGGCATTCCCGTACAAGTTGGTTGTGTTGTGGACAACGTCGAGACGATTGTCAACGTGGCGCGAGCTGCGGCGGGCGAGCCGGTGACTGACAAGTATTTGACAGTCTGTGGTGCTGTGCGAAATCCGCTGACGACGCGCGTGCCGATCGGTGTTTCGCTGGCATCCTGCGTCGAATTGGCTGGTGGTGCAACTGTCGACCGACCGGTGGCGTTGACTGGCGGCGTGATGATGGGGGGCTTGGCGACCGACTTGGCGGCGCCGGTCTCGAAAGTAACTGGCGGAATTATTGTCTTGCCGGAGGACCATTATCTGTTCCGTCGCAAGTCACAGGCCAAGAGCACTTACACGCGGATTGGCCATGGACAGTGCGACCAGTGTTCCATGTGCACCGAGCTGTGTCCTCGCTATCTGTTAGGCTATCCGATCCAGCCGCACATGGTGATGCGATCGCTGTTGATGACAGGCCAGCCGAAGGATCAAGTCAGCCTCTGGGCCGACTACTGCTGCGGCTGCAACGTTTGCTCGTTGATTGCTTGTCCCGAGCAACTCGACCCAGCCCGAATCTGCCTGGATACAAAACAGCGATTGAAGGAACAGCAACTCCACCGTACTCCCACGGAACTGGATTCGCTGTTTCGTCCGCCGCACCCGGCGCGCAAGGGACGAGAGATCCCGATCCAAACGCTCTATCAACGACTCGGCCTCACGCCCTATCAACGGCCTGCCGATTTTGTGGAGACGAATGTTCGACCCGCTACCGTGACGATTCCGTTGGCCACGCACGTTGGACAGCCCGCCAAGCCGGCGGTGCAGGTAGGGGAAAGCGTGAGACGCGGGCAAGTAATCGCCGACGTCGATCGCGAAGCACTCGGATGTCCCGTGCACTCCAGCATTGATGGACGCGTCGCGAAAATCGCAGGCAACACGATTCAGATTAACGCCACTTGATCAGGATTTTCTCCAATGAACCAACGTATCGCGATCGGGTTGATCGAGACCTCAAGCATCGCCAAAGGCTTTCAAATCGGCGATGCTGTGCTGAAAGCCG
>JAGQPK010000893.1 GCA_020426755.1 Planctomycetales bacterium | reverse complement strand
TGGACGAACACCTCCAGCACAGCAGACATCTACGGCAATTTGAATCCCGGAGGTGTGAGCAGTACCGGCATTCTCACACTCAACGGCAATACGATCTTCCGCAATGCCTCGTCTACCGATTTCGAAGTGCAACTCAACGGCACCACGCCTGGCACGGGCTACGACCAACTGGTCGTCGACGGCAGCCTGGAACTCACAGGCGATCTTGAAGTTACGCTGCTCAGCAGCTTCGCTGCAGTTGGAGATAGCTTTACGATAATTAACAACGTCAGCACGAGCGCCACGACCGGTACCTTCAATGGCCTTCCACAAGGCGGCTTAGTCGAGTACGGCGGCAACATTTTCCAAATCAACTACCAAGGCGGTACCGACAACAATGATGTAATTCTCACTACCTTGACGATTAACAGTTTTCCGACAGGCAATCCACAAAACATTTCCGTCGATGAGGACTCGTCCGTCAACATAACGTTGACGGGTAATGATCTCGACGGAGATCCCATCACATTCTCAATCGAAGCGAATCCAACGAATGGATCGCTTTCTGGTAGCGGCGTCAACCGAACCTATACTCCGCTTCCGAATTTTGCGGGCACGGACAGCTTTGACTTCCGTGTCACTGATAGCAAAGGCGGCTTCACAATTGCGACGATCTCGCTAACAGTGAATCCGCTTCAAGACCCACCGACTCAAATCAACTTGAATCCAACTTCTATTGCCGAGAACAGTGCGATCGGTTCGACGGTAGGAACATTGAGTACCGTCGATCCGGATCTAGGCGACACGTTCACCTACACATTCGCCACGGGATCAGGCGATTCCGACAACAATTTGTTTACAATCAGCGGCAACCAATTGCAGTTGGGATTCGTGCCGGACTTCGAAACGCAAAGCAGTTATACGGTCCGTGTGCGATCGACGGATTCCGGCAACGCCTTCGTCGAACGGGCATTTACAATCAACGTCAGCGATGTGAATGAGGCGCCTACATCACTGTCGCTTTCGGCCAGCACATTTGCAGAAAATCTGCCGATTGGAACGTCCGTCGGCACGTTCACGTCGTCAGATCCAGATAGCTTCGCATCGTTCACTTACTCTCTAGTGCCGGGCCTTGGCTCCACCGACAACAGCGAGTTTTCAATTGACGGCAATCAACTCAAACTCGCAGCCGTACCCAACTTCGAGTCGCAAGACAGCTATAGCATTCGCGTCCGCACGACGGACCAAGGGAACTTGACGTTCGAACAGCAGTTCACGCTGAGTGTACTGGATGTGAATGAAGAACCTGTGATCTCCAACGGCAATTTATCATTAAACGTTTCGGAGCTTGACGAGGGCGATGCCGCGTCCTTGACGGGCTCGTTTAGCGACGAGGACAGCGGCGACGCTCACACAGTCACGATTGACTGGGGTGATGGATCGCCAGCTACCATAGTAAACCTCGCCGCAGGCGTGACGTCGTTTAACATCCCGCACGTATTTGCCGACGACCAACCGACAGGTACGCCTGTCGATGTAGCCACCATTAACGTAACGATTGATGATGGGCATCTTACTGCTTCTGCTAACACATCGATTACCGTTCACAATGTCGCACCGGCTCTCGATAGCCAAACTGTCACCACTTCAATCACGGAAGGCAGCGTAGCCACTTTGACGGCGAGAATTATTGATCCAAGCACGTTGGATTCATACACCCTTGTCGTCGACTGGGGCGAGGGCGCGCCGCAATCTTATGACATCGATGCTGGCGAAACTGCAATTTCGGTAAGTCATCAATACCACGACGATAATCCGTCGAATACGGCGTTAGACACATATAACGTCAGCATCGTCAGCTTCGTTGATGATGACGGTGGTGCCGCCGGGTTGGTCAAAGGAGGCAACATCTTCCTAACCGGCCACGATATCCTTTCGCACAGCACCGGGTCGAATGGCTTCCAAAACGGTTTGAATGTCGTTGTGCTCGACTACCTACGCGGCGCCGGAACACCGAATGCCATTCCACGAAGCGCATACGATGTGGGCGTCGTCAACGTTTTCTCTTCACCTCTGCCCGACCCGCGAACTCCGGGGGGCTTTGGCAGCCGTTCCACATTCCTGATCTCTCCGTCGACAACACCGGCACAATTCGCCAACTTCTTGTCGAATATCGACGTCCTGGCGATTCCGGAGCACGAAACGTCAAGCGAAGTCAACCTGTTCAACAACTTTGCGCCGCAGATTGAGGACTTCTTCAATGCGGGCGGCGATCTGTTCGTCGACAGTAGTAATGGCTTGCCAAACTACTACAACTTCCTCCCATCAGTAATTGGCGCCGACGGACCGGGAATTAATCAGAACACTGGCTTCACCGCGACGCCGGCGGGTGTCGCGATTGGCATCAATAGTTCGATGATCAATGGCTTTCCGACTCACAATACATTCAGCAATCCCAATCCGATTTTCACGGTGTTTGAAACACATCCGGCAGGAATCGTTTCAATCGGGGCTCAGAATGTTGTGATCAGTGGCAGCAGCCTGGGTTCCGGCTTAAGCGTCACGGTACGCAACGATGTGCCAGATTTCGAGGCAGGCAACGACGAAACACTGCCAGCAATGACAGTTGCTTTCGATCGAGATCTT
>JAGQPK010000892.1 GCA_020426755.1 Planctomycetales bacterium | reverse complement strand
TTCTCGTACTTGCCGTGTTGGAATGCAGCGACGAGATCTCCCGAGTCGAAGCGTCGATTGAAGTCCGCATCGCCTGGTCCTGTTCCTTGGCGTTGCCAGAAGTTCTCGAGCTCATCTCGCTGTGCGCTGCCATCGATCACCGCAGCGCACAGCAGGTCGAGGTCTTGTACATCAACGTTTCCGTCTTGGTTGCGATCGTCCGTGGGTTCGGTCAAGTCGATCGACCAGATCTCGCGACCGATTAGCGGCGTGACGGCAGAGAAGTAGAGCTTGTTGCCAATGACGGTGACATGGTTCGGATCGCTAGACTCTGGGCCTGCGTAGATATCGGCGACTTGTTTAGTGCCTGCCGCGGTGCCGTCGGATGTCCAGAGTTCATCGCCGCTGACGCCATCATTGGCCGAAAAATAAAGAGTTCCGCGAATGTTGGCAAAGTTGTGTGGCTCGCTACTCGCACTGCCTGGATTGATGTCCGCCACGAGCTGTGTACCCGCGACGGTGCCATCGGTGACCCAGAGTTCCGCGCCATTTGTTTCGTCAGTGCCGACGAAGTAAAGCTTATCGCCGATCGGCAACATGGCAGGAGTTTCGCCATCGGTCGTTGCTGGCAGCTGAATGAGTGGTCTCGTGCCGTCGGCCGAACCGTCGGTGGTCCATAGATTGTCACCAGCGCCGTCGTTCGCCAGGAAGAACAAACGATCGCCTACGGCGGTGAGGTGACTGATGTCGGCGGCGTCACGTCCTGGTAATAGGTCAGCGACAAGCTGCGTGCCAGCGGCTGTGCCGTCGCTGCGCCACAGCTCTCGTCCGTGCGTGCCATCATCGGCGACGAAGTAGAGCGCGTTGCCGACTGCCGTGAGTTGTCTGGGCTGACTACCAATCACACCGGGGCGCACATCCTTGACCATGACCGTCCCTGCGGCGGTACCGTCGGACTTCCAGAGTTCTCCGCCGTCTAAGACGCCAAAGAACAGTGTGTCACCGACGAAGGTCAGACCATACGGAACGGAACTGCGCGGCCCGGGGACGATATCGCTCACTTGCACCGTACCCTCGGCCGTGCCGTCGCTGCGCCAGAGTTCGACACCGGTTGGCCCCTGGGCTGGAGCAGCGTTGGCGTCATTGGCCGTGAAGTAGATGTCGTTCCCGTGAGCGACCAACACGGCTGCCTCGGGAACGGGACGAGGTTGTTGAGATGACATGCCGAACAATGTCACCTGCTTCGTGCCGTCCTGCGTGCCATCGGTGCGCCACAGTTCACCGTCATTGTCAGTGAAATAGACCGCCTCGCTTGTGCTAACGACACTCTGCGGGCCGAGCGATGCGAATGGGGCAGCGAATGGACTGTTGTCTCCGCCTAGTCGCTGGATTCCTCCCAGTGTCGTCCCGCCGATGAAAAGCTGATCATTCCATGCGAATAGTTCGGCTGGATCGCTCCCTGAATTTCCCGGGACGAGATCACGAAGTAGATGCGTACCCGCGTCCGATCCGTCGCTGATCCAGAGCTCGACGCCGCTCACTCCATCGCCGGCCGTGAACAGCAACTTGCCGTCAATTGAGGAGATGAGGCGGCCTTCGGCTGAAAGTCGACCTGTAACGATTCGGCCATTGGCCGGCGACGGTGCCACTTCGTGGGTACCATTGATGGTTCCGTCGGTCACCCAGATCGACTCGCGACCAAAATATGTTGATTGGTAGTAGTAATACTGATCACCGATTCGCTCGACTTCCAGCGGCCACGAGCTGCTGCTGCGGTATTCGGCATTGATGATGAAGGTTCCTTGTGGAGTTCCGTCGGAACTCCACAGTGAATTACGAGTGCCAATCAGGGCCGTCTGTTCGTTGCCAGCAAATTCGAAACCAAGAGGTAGCTGTAGGGTAATTAGCGTGCGAATGCTCTCGGGAGTCACCCCGCTCGCGAAGGCAAAGTTGGCGCTCGAGAAGTATAACGTGTTGCCCACGCGATCTACCATCGTAATCAAGTCCGTGAAGTATTCCGCTTCATAGAACGTCGTTGTGCCCAAATCAGTTCCATCTGTCCTCTTGACAACGCCGCGTGAGTCAATAAAGAAGACGTAGCCGTCCAGTTCGACAATCGGAGCCAGTTTCAATTGATCTTCGCTCACAGGCACTGTGTTCGCAGGAATCCCGTCCGTAGTCCATAGTTGTTGGAACGATTTGGCGAGTTGGACGTAGGCCTTTCCGTTGGCTTCCAGAACAGTTCGGATTCCGTCGGTAAAGGGCCACGCAAAGACGTGAGTCGTTCCCGCGCCGCTCCCATCGGTTTGCCAAAGTTCCGTCTTTGACGTGATGTGATTGGTCGTGCCGAAGTAGATGCGTCCGTCGACTTCTGTAATGACGTGTGGTGAGCTGCTGTCAGGACCGGGCACGAGATCGACGATACGTTGTGTGCCCTCAGTGGTCCCATCGCTCTTCCATAGCTCCCAGCCAGCATCCGCGTCGTAGCCATTGAAGTACAGCGTATCGCCAATGTTAACGAGCTCACCGGACCAGCCGGCTTGCGGAGGCGCAATGGTCTTCACCAACTGAGTGCCGTCGTATGTGCCATCAGTTCGCCAAAGTTCGCTGCCGGTCGCACCTGTTTCGGCAATGAAATAGGTTGCGTCG
>JAGQPK010000891.1 GCA_020426755.1 Planctomycetales bacterium | reverse complement strand
GATCGTGCGGGACTCATCAAGTCGATCCTGCAGCCGTCTGCGGCGATAGCTATTGGTTACGGGACAACGACTGTGATCACGGTTGACGGCAAGGTCTACCATGGCGTGTTGCAGCGTGTTACCGATGATGTTTTGGAGTTGAAAGACAACGAGTCGAAGGTGGTGCGGGTCAGCGCTGACGACGTTGAGGAACAGACTGAGAGTGCGCTGTCGCTGATGCCGGATGGGCTCGGACGCCTGATTAGTACCGCTGAATTTGCCGACTTGGTGTCGTTTCTCGAATCGAAGCGGCAGCAGCGGTTGGCACAGAGTGAGCAGCCGGGAGACGTGCGTGAGATCCCACTCGCCGCAGCCGGTGCAGATCTAGGTGTGATGTTCGATGGCGCCGAGTTCACGCATCCGGTCGCGCTCGAGCCGGTCCCGCGACGACCGGGTGAGTTCATCGTGCTTGAGCAGGGCGGCCGTGTCTTCTGGCTTGACGAAGCGATGCCCACAGCGCGTCGTCTGATTTTGAATTTGGCCGAGACCGTGCGCGTTGGCGGAGCGACGGGGCTGTTGGGCGCTGCTTTTCATCCTCGCTTCAGCGACACCTCCTTGGTGTTTCTCAAGTACCAACTCATTTCCGACGGACACATCGTTACGATCGTCGAAGAGCGTCGTTGGGAGTCGACGCTTGACGGTGCCGCGTTGGTCTCGCCGCGCGTCTTGCTGAGGATACCGGCAGTCACGCAAGATCATAACGGTGGCAGCATTGCCTTTGGGCCGGATGGGATGCTGTACATCGGTATGGGGGACTCGGGGCCGCAGCGTGATCCACAAGGGCATGGTCAGGATCTCTCGACACTGCTTGGCAAGATACTGCGCATTGACGTTGATTCGCGTGATGCCGAGTTGCCGTATGGAATTCCGGCGGACAATCCGTTTCGAGATCGCAATGGTGCGCGGCCTGAAGTGTGGGCGTATGGATTTCGCGAGCCATGGCGGTTGAGTTTTGATCGCGCGACCAAGGAGTTGTGGGTGGGTGATGTGGGGCAAGATCGGTACGAAGAGGTTGGCATCGTACGCCGGGGTGAAGACCATGGGTGGAATATCTTTGAAGGCTTCAGCGCCTTCTCTGAACAATTTCGCTCGTCTTTCAATGCAGGCGTACCGGCCGAGTGTGTTCCGCCGGTGCTCAGCTATCCTCGTAGCTTAGGCGTCTCCGTAACAGGCGGCTACGTTTATCGCGGCAGTCGCGCAGCGCAGTTGCAAGGGTGGTACATCTTTGGCGATTTTGAGTCGCGGCGAATTTGGGCCTTGCAGCAGACAGACCGGCAATACGTAACGTCGTTGGAGATCGGTCGCCTGCCAACTCGCTTGGTTTCGTTCACTGAGGATACGGCGGGTGAGCTGTGTTGCGTTAGCTACGATGAAGGGAAACTCTATCGGTTGGATTTGGAGCACGTCGAGCTGACGCCGGCTCGGCAGCGCGTGATCGCTGATACGGCCGAGCAAGTGCCGGTTGTTTGGCGATACGCAGATCAACTTCCGAGTGACGATTGGATGACACAAGAGTTTGACGATGCGGTTTGGCGGTTGGGGCCGGCAGGCTTTGGGACCGCCGGTACTCCGGGAGCCATCGTTCGTACCGATTGGCGCACGCAAGACATCTGGATTCGCCGGCGGTTCGAGCTGGCTACGGATCAAGTGATTGCCGACGGCGAAACAGTATTCCTGCGCATCCATCACGACGAAGACGCGGAAGTCTATCTGAACGGCACGCGCATCGCGACACTAGAGCGTTGGACATCGGGGTACGTCGAGGTTCCGCTCGACGCAAACGCCGTGGCACAGCTTGTGGCGGGCACGAACGTGCTGGCGATCCACTGCCGACAGAATAGCGGCGGCCAGTACTTGGACTGCGGCATCGTCGCCTACGCACGCAAGTGAATACTTAGAACGTGTGACCTGACGCATACGTCATGAAGTAGTCGCGGGAACATCGCAAAATGGTCCAAGCGAGTCGCGTATAGTCGACACGCCCGTGAGCGTAATAGAAGGATGTTGTTCGAAACCGCGAATGATCACAGGTCGAGACTATGTGTGGCGGGCATGTCGTTGAGGATCGTGAAACGGCCCAATCCTGTCGAGCCATGTTTCCCCACAATCGTGCCTGGACCTAGATTGCCACGGACGCCTATCGAGAGCGATAGCTGCGCGATCGCACTCCACAACGGGGGCACCCATTGCCGGGGCACGCTTTCGTGTAAACTGAACGCATTCAGGCATTCGCCGAGTTTGCCTAACTCGCCGTAAACATCGAAATCTCAAAGCCGTGTGAAGTCCTGCCATATGAACATCGCCAGATCGCTTCTTCCAACACTTGAGCTATTCCGTAACCAAGGCATGCTGCTGGCGATGGTGATGCTGGCATTTCCGCCAACGGGAGTCGCGCGCGAAATCGATCTGAACGTCATGACTTTCAACGTTTGGAAGGCAGAAGACGACGCGGAGGGACGCAAGCAGATCGTCGAGGTCATTCGCCAGAGTGGCGCAGATCTGATTGGCTTGCAGGAAATGAATGGCGACGCACTGCAGGAAGTTGCCAAATCACTAGGTTACTACGCCTTTGACCAACACTTGGACAGTGAA
>JAGQPK010000890.1 GCA_020426755.1 Planctomycetales bacterium | reverse complement strand
TATCGGCGAACGAGAGTCATTTCGACAATCCACCGTCGTACACGGCGTTTCCCCATGCTCAAATACGTGTCTAAATCCTGAAGAATCGCAAGCTAGAGTTTTCCAGTCTGACAACGATTCGTTGACCGCTGGGAAACATGATGAGCACCGAGTTTGCCGATTCTCTGGCCGAATCCGGCCACTTGACGGGATTTCCCGTTGCCCTTCCGCCTCAGTCGCCACCAAACGCCACACCACGTCGCGTGGGTTCACCACCGCGCACGCGGAAGATCCTGCACATCATCAATGGCGAACACTATTCGGGCGCAGAGCGTGTTCAAGATTTGTTGGCGGCCGGCTTACGAGACTTTTCGTATGATATGGGTTTCGCGTGTATCAAACCAGGACGTTTTGCCGAGTGCCGGCAGGACCGCAAGTCTCCGCTGTTTGATTGCCCAATGAAGTCTCGTTTCGACTTACGCATCTTGCGCAAGCTGGGCCGTATCGTAGTCGAAGAAGGTTACGAGCTGCTTCATGCACACACGCCGCGTTCGCTGCTAATCGGTCGTCTTGTCGCAGCGCAACAAGGGCTGCCGCTCGTCTATCACGTTCACAGCCCCACATCTCGTGACTCAACACGCGCATGGGTCAATCGATTCAACGCCATGACCGAGAACTGGAGCCTGTCGAACGTCTCGCGGATTATCACCGTCTCCGAAAGCTTGGCGGCACACATGCGGCAGCAGGGATTCGATTCGCAACTGATCTCGGTCGTCCCCAATGGGGTCCCGCGAGTCGAACATCGCAAGCGAGTTGCGCCCTCGACCGGCCCCTGGACGCTGGGCACCGTGGCGCTGTTTCGGCCACGCAAGGGCACCGAGATCTTGCTCCAGGCCATCGCTCACTTGCGTGACCAGGGAATTGCCGTCAAGTTGCGCGCTGTCGGCGGTTTTGAAACGGCTGACTATGAATCGTACTTGAAGCAACTCACGTCTGATCTCAACCTCAACGATACGGTTGACTGGGTCGGATTCCAGAAGGACGTCAATCAACAGCTTGAGCAAATCGATCTGTTCGTACTTCCCAGCCTATTCGGTGAAGGCATGCCCATGGTCGTGCTCGAGTCAATGGCGATGGGTATTCCAGTCGTCAGCACGTATGTGGAAGGCGTGCCCGAAGTGATTCGCGATGGCATCGACGGTCGCTTGGCAACACCAGGCGATTCCAGCGAATTGGCTAGCGCGATTGCTAGTATTGTCGAAGGTGATTTCGATTGGGCTTCGCTGAGCCGCAGCGTTAGTGAACGACACGACTTGCGTTACTCTGATCGAAGCATGGCAGCCGGCGTGGCCAGCGTTTATGACGGCATTCTGCGCGTCCGCCAGCCGGACCCCGTCACGGAACATGCGCGGTAACGCCTAGTGACGGGCACACTCGCCGATGGCCCTGACCGCAACGCGATCTACCGTGATGTTCGGTTACGGGCAACACAGTACTGCCACTCATCGATCGACGTAATTGGATGCAACATTTCCACAAAACGCGGAGTTACGTTCCTGACTCGTCTCATTTGCGTCGCTGGCAGCATTCAACTTGGCAACGAATGAGCGAGAACGCTTCACCCACTCTCGCCAAGACCGCAAACAAATGTTTCATTTGGCTAACATGGGGCCGCATCGCCGCGACACATGAATTCCTGCTGAACAGTTGCTCTTTGCCGATCCGGTAGATTACGATGTCCCGATTGCGTTGGAGACTCCGGTACACGCTCCGTGCGCCGGCAGTTGTTTGACATCACTGATTGGAGTGCAACTAATGAGACGGACATTCGTCGCCCTGGGACTACTTTGCCTGACTACCTGTGTAACCCCGAACGCGCGAGCCGCGGAACTTCTGCTGAACGGCGACCTTTCTCTGCCGACCGCTGCCGCCGCCGCCGATGAGCCAACCGGTTGGACACTCATTGAATCTGGCACTGACGGTAGCACGCAGAACACCGCTCAACTGATCGGCTTCGCTGACCACACCGGCAACACAGACGGCCAAGGCATTTGGCTGCGTGAATTTGAAGGTCTGTTCTACGGCTCCACAAATGAAATGACGAATGCCGTTCTTAGCCAAACGGTGCCGGGCACTGCAGGAACGGCCTACTCGTTCAGTGGCTGGTCACGCTGGGAAACCAACTATTCCGGCGGCGTTGACCTTCTAGATGCAGCATCCAAGTCGGGTGCAGTGGCTTCGCCAACCTCAACAATCTTTCGCATGGCGTTTCTGGATGCCGGAAATAACGAACTGGACAGCCAGACGCTGGACCTCCGCACAGTGCAAACCAACGACAATCTCTGGCATCAACACGTCCTGACCGGCACCGCGCCGGACGGCACCGCCAGCGTGATGGTCACTGCCGCGGCGTATGACATGATCCCGAATGTCGATCCTGGCCAATCCGGCTTCTTCGATGACTTCTCACTGATGGCCGTGCCGGAACCGTCGAGTTGCCTGTTAGCGCTGCTGGGCTTCGTTGGCATCGGTTCGCTGCGTCGCCGTCGTTAAACGAGTGGCACGCCAACTCATGTCCCTGCTACAGTTTGTCTGAGCAGTTGCCAAACAAAGAGCCGTTGACCGTCACTGACGGTCGGCGGCTCTTTTTCT
>JAGQPK010000088.1 GCA_020426755.1 Planctomycetales bacterium | reverse complement strand
AAGGTTGACGAAGCGTTCGTGGCCGAGAACCTCGTCTTCAAACGCGGCATCGAGGAACTCGACAAGATCGGCTACGGCTGCTTCGACGATCAAGCGGAGAAATACACGTTCGCTGACGTGGCCAAAGACAGTTCGATGGAGGAGCTTGTCGAGTTCTTGGCGGACTACACGCCCGCGAAAGTCAGTGAGATCAGCGGCGTACCCGTACAGCAAATCGAAGCGTTGGCGGAACTTTACGGCGATCGCAAGCGCGGCACCGTCAGCATGTGGTGCATGGGTGTCAATCAACACTCGCGCGGCACGTGGATGAACAACCTGATTACCGACCTGCATCTGATCACCGGTAAAATCAGCAAGCCTGGTAGCAATCCATTTAGCTTGACTGGGCAGCCGTCCGCTTGCGGTACAGCTCGTGAAGTTGGCACGCTGTCGAATCGCTTGCCGGCCGACATGGTGGTGAACAACCCCGAGCATCGGGCAAAGGCGGAAGAGATCTGGAATTTGCCGGCAGGGACGATCAACCCCAAGCCGGGCCTGCACACCGTCGACATGTTCCGCGCTCTACAGCGTGGTGATGTGAAGGTGATGTGGATCCAGGTGACCAATCCGTGGGTGACTTTGCCGAACTTGAATCGGTTTGAGCGCAAACCAGGCGACGGTCGCTTTATTATCGTGAGCGATATTTATCCCACGCCGACGACGGCGGTAGCGGACTTGATCTTGCCTTCAGCAGCTTGGGTCGAACGTGAAGGCATGTTCGGCAACACGGAACGACGCACTCAACATTGGAACAAGATGGTCGATCCGCCGGGCGAAGCCAAGGAAGACGCCTGGCAGATCATGCAGGTCGCTCATCGCATGGGCTTGGGGCATTTGTTCCCCTGGGCCAACGAAGCGGACTGGCATGAAAAGATGTTCGAAGAGTATCGCCAGTTCACGTTGGGCAACGGCAAAGACCTGGCCAGCTACGCACAACTCAAGGAAGCGCGTGGCCTACGTTGGCCAGTCGTCGACGGCAAGGAGACTCGCTATCGGTACGCTGCCGGCCATGATCCGTACGTGAAAAAAGCAAAGGGCGTGCACTTTTACAAAGCCAAAGGATACGGCGAGAAGGCCGCGTTCTGGCTCCGACCCTATCATCCGCCGGCCGAGGTGCCGGATGCCGATTATCCGATGTGGCTGACCACTGGACGTGTGTTGGAACACTGGCACACGGGGTCAATGACGCGCCGCGTCAAACAGCTTCACCAAGCCATGCCTGTGGCATACGCCGAACTAAATCGAGCGGACGCGTTGGAGCTGGGCATCCAGAACGGCGAGCTTGTCAAGCTTGTCAGCCGGCGTGGCGAATGCACGTTGCCGGCGAAGATCGACGATCGCGGCAAGCCCCCGCGTGGCAGTGTCTTCGTACCGTTCTTCGATGAGGGGCGACTGGTCAATCGATTGACGCTAGACGCCATGGACAATATCAGTAAAGAACCCGACTTCAAAAAGTGTGCTATCCGTGTCGAAAAGGCCTAACAACTCAGCGACGCTTGTCAGCCTATTGGCAATCGTCTTGTTGTCCGGCGGGTGTGACGCAATGAAGTCACCTACTACGAAGGTGGCCGTCGCTTCCGCTGCGACTCGCCAATCGCGCCGAGCTTATGACGGCGCACCCCCGGTCGTCGCCCATCCACCTCAGGCCGCCGACTGCACTGTTTGTCATACGGTTGCCGGCAGGCTCGTGCCCGAGATGGGATTCGCGCCGGCCAATCCTCATTCACGGTCGAAGGTCGGATTGCAAACACAAAACTGCCGACAGTGCCATGTCTTCGAACGAACAAAAGAGACGTTTGCAGCCAACAGTTTTGCAGGATTGCGGAGACCGTCGATCAAGGGCGAACGCCTCTTCCCAGGCGCCCCACCCGTGATGCCACACCCGCTACTGTTGCGTGACAACTGCCTGTCATGCCATGACGGCCAATCCGCTCGACCGGAAATCCGTTGCTCGCATCCACAACGTCAAAACTGCCGACAGTGCCACGTGGCAAAAGTAGATGAGATGATCGCCGATTGGCGCAGCGCCAAATAGAGCCGCAAAGAGGACGATCTTCGCTTTAGGATTTAGGATTTCGGATTTCGGAATGAAGAACGCAGAACCGTCTTCAGACCAAGGTCCAAGACTCAACCTTCCGACGAATTCAACTTCTTAGCGGAGAAAATCCTTACGCTCGCCACTTCCGCGCGAGCTGATTCTTTTGGCACGTCTCAGCGTCCTGGCGACTCCGAGTCTTTGCGTTGACTTCCTTAACGCAAAGCATCCGTGCAATCCGTGACATCCGTGGTTATGTTTTCCATCCGTGCAATCCGTGACATCCGTGGTTATGTTTTCCATCCGTGCGATCCGTGACATCCGTGGTTCTGGCTACGGTTACAGATTCACGTTAAACACAGACTTCAGCGCAAACGCAGCCGCCATCGATACGACGAGCCAGTAGATCACCCAGTTATCGGTACCACTGGTCCACGAATCACGTTCAGGATACGTGATGGCGATCGACTGTACCGCTGAGTCGACAGCGAACGGCTGTTCGGCAGGATTCAGGACGACGTCAACCCAAGACTTCAGCGTCGGCCGCAGCAAGCTAACTCGCAAATAACGATCGCCGATCGAAAGCGACTTGGTAACCAGCTCACCATTCACATCGAACTGCAGTTCGTGCAGCCCCGTGGTTCTGGCGACGATCTCCCACGTTACTTCTTTCGTTGAGTCAATGCGAACCGGTCCCGTCACGATCTCGGCAAAGTCGCCTCCATCGAGCTTTACAGCGGGCAGCGGCGTGGGTGTATCATCGCGCAGCTGCAGCGACACCACGGCAGTTTCACCGACCTGCAATGGCCGCATCTGATACCAAAGTGACAACTGCGTCATCGCCAAAGTGATCGGTATGAACATTACTACCATGGGCAGCAGCGAATGGAGCAGCAGCTTGCCCGCACCACCAACGAGTCCCAACTGAGATCCGAATACGCTGCGCATGTTGTCCTTGAACAGCTTAAGCGACAACATATTTGCCTTCATCTGGTCGCGCACACGCTTGATTGCTCGTTGATTCGAGGTGTACTTGTAGCCAACCAGCATGACGACCCCGGTCAGCACACCGATGACGGTTGCAGATAGCCAACCAGGCAACGGCGCGACAGCATTGGCCAGCGCGCGACCAAAAAAGTTCGCGAACTGGTTTAGGGCAGAGATGATACGAGCGAGTTCTGGCATGCAACTAACCCAGCACGACTTTGCCACTCATCGTGGCGGGCGTCTTCAGACCGAATTCTTTCAGGATCGACGGCGCGAGATCTACGAGTGAAGGTTGAGCGTCGGTAATCTTGCGATTGCTAAACAGGATACCAGGGACTTCCAACGCATCCGCACAATGATCAGCACTCCAGGCCTGATCGTTATCCAACAGCACGTCGTCGGTCAGATCGCCCAAGCAGGTCGCCCAGGAAGCGCGATAGCCACGCGCATAGCCAACGATCAAATCAGGTGCCAACTCGGTCGCGTCTCCACTGTAGACCTGATCGGAACGATACACGTTCCGCACGACCTGACGTCCGTCTTCATCCTGCAATTGCGTCAGCCCAAAAATCAGCTCCTGAATTAGGGCTTCCTTCTGCTCGCCGGGTTCGATAATGCCATCACGTTCCCGGCCCTTCAAGTTGATATACAGCCCGTTGATGCCCAGACCGTAGGCAGCGGTTTGGCTCCAGTCAACGTCCTTGAACAACGATGTGCACTCAGGCGGTCCTAGATATCCATACCAACGGAGCCACGAATTCAAATTGAACTGCCGACCAAACTCGGAGAAGCCGTGATCACTCATCACAATGATCGTCGCTTGACTTCCGTACCGATCGTAGATATCGCCGACGACTTGATCGAGACGTTGGTAGAGCCGACGAATATAGCCATGCCACTTCTGCGCCTCCGTCGTGCTGCGGATCGGGTGCGGCTTGTCGCTATTCCACCAGAACATGTGGGATTGCAGGTCGCTGCTAGAGAAATAGAAGAACAGCAGGCCATCTTCATAGTCCTGAACGGCGTAATCAAATAGAGCCAAGCGTTCTTCCATGACGTTCGTCGCCTGACGGACAAATTCGTCATCGTTAAAAACACCATTTGTCCGTGCCTTATGGTCTTCTTTAAAACCAGTCGTATAGAACGGACCTAAATGATTCGCGACGTCACCGATGAACGACTCGGGTTCCGACAACTGGACAACGGCGGCACGTGGGTCGACATTGATCGGACTGACATACATGCGAAAAATCGGCGCGACTTCTTGAACCAGAATCCGACAAATCCCTGACACTTCCTTGTCAGGCAAGAAAGCTGGCGTAGTCATTTCAAAATTCAACCGAATCCATGGGCTCCATTGCCCCGGCTTCAGCACCAAGCGTTGCGTAGGCAGATCGATGGCGACGGCATTCGACTGTAGATCGCGATGTACTTTGAACGGGATCGTCATCGGCTTGGCGACTTTCAACAGACCATTCTCTGGACCGATGAGCTCACCCTGCCCCGTCTCTTCGTCGAATTTGATACGCGTACGGCGACCGCCGCCTTCGTCGATCGGCTGTGGTGGACCGTTTTCGGCAAAGTACTGGTAGGTACCGTACGATCCGGCCATATCTGGCGTCCCCATGCCACAAATGCAGCGATGGTGCCCGTACTGCGAAGGGCTAGGTGGATAATTAGACGGCAGGTCGTAGAAAGTCGTGGGGATTCCGGACGCATCTAGGTAATCCCAGAATGGCACCCCCTGTCGACGCAAAACGGTTTCCGAAGGTTTGTGATTGAAGGGCCAGAAATCCAATTGCAACTGATAGTCACCGACCTCCCAGGCACCTTCGCCGGGCACCGTCTCCGCAGCCGAATAGAACGGCGCACATTGTTCGTGTGGATGGCGGTGAATGAAGTCGAAGATGCCGTGAGTTCCGGGGCCGTTGCCATTGATGAAGTTAGCCCAGGCGACCGGACTCTGCGGCGGCACGCTGGTACCAAGTTCACTGAAGCCGCCCGTCGCGCGCAACTTGGCCATATTGGGCAACAAACCTTCACTCATCATCTGCGAACACAAACGAGGATCCATTCCATCGATCCCGATGATGATCACCTTCTTGCCAGCGGCGCGTGACACGCGTGAGTTGCTGCCCGACCAGTACGAGCAGCCGCTCAAACCAGTCAGTCCGGCGGCACCCGCCAGCGTTGAGCCCTGCAAGAAGCGGCGCCGATTGGTTGTAGCTCGTGGACGATTCATGGCTTATCAATCTCCTGAAGGGCTAGTTCCCAAGCGACCCCATCCAGTTCCGGCGGCACGGCAACACCGAATTGTTTCAATAGCGTGGGTGCCAAATCTGCCAAACGCACTTCGTGTTGACCGTTTACATGGGACACGAGCTCGCGGTTACAGAACAAGACTCCCGGCGCCAGGTCACGATCCCAAGCGGCGTTCATGGCATGGACACCAGCGGTCGGCGTGAAGAGATGTTCCGAGATGGCTCCTTCCGCGGTCTGATCGCCCGCGCGAAACCCATCGGCAAAGGCGACGAGCAAATCGGGAGCGTCGTCTCGTCGCGGTCCCCAAAAAACGCGACGGCAATCGTAGACCCGTTGCACGACCGGTTCCCCCGCGGCGCATCGCAGAGACAACAGCTTGTCAGTCACTTCCTGCCGCAAAACATTGAGCTCTTGATCAGTGACAGTCCCTGCCGCGAACCGACGTTTGCTGTTGCAGTAAATGCTGCCACTGCCGCTGGCGAACGCTCGCGTCTGGGCCCAGTCTACGCCAGCCAGATTGCGTTCACAGCGTCGACCTGGATGACAAACGAGATACCCGGCGTCTTCCAGCCAACGATTCAAGTCAACATCATGACGCGCCTGTGCTTGACCATGCGACGAAAACACGATCAGCAAATCATCTGACGTGCAACGATCGAGAACCTTGCCAATGAATTCATCAGCACGGCGATAACCTTCTTCCAGCGTCGCGACATCGTATGTAAATCGTGCATCGCCACGACTACCGGCTTGGCGACGCGAACGATGCATGGCATCGATCCCTTCCAAGACGACCAAGCACAAGCCGCGTCTTACCTTCCCCAGCAAGTCCAGAAACATGTCCGCTCGCGTGGTATCGTCGTCAATCAACAAACGCAGCAGATGCTTCTCATCTAACACGTTCGCGCGAGCGCTACGCACATCGGCAGTACTAGTGTACCCAGCAAATGCACCAAACCGTTTGGCCAAGTATTGGCCGTACTTCTTCGGTGCGCTATTGACCACGGCTGGACCGTCGGGGTCGAGATGGATGGGCGTCACATAAACGCGCAGATCAGCCTTGGCCTCCAACAGCAGAAATCGGCACACGCCCGGCAACGTCTTGCCGAGGCCAGGCTGAAATGTGACAGCAATCCAGTCCGAGAACTGATCCTTTCGCAGCACGTGTTTTTCACCGGAAACAGACAGTAACACCCTATCGTCACTCAACACTTTAAACTCAATAGGCAACTCCAACGGCTGCGCCGCATCGTGCCACTGTGGATGTTGATGAAGGACCAATCGTGAGCGGACGCGATTTCCTTCGCGCGTGATCGCTTGAACATTTAGCGCAGCGGGCACATTGTGTGTGCTCTGCGTCGTGAACAGCGTTCCCTTGCCAGCATCCAACCATTCGTCCGGATCAAGTGCTCCGGATAACATCACTCCACGAAAGCGGTTCGCTTGTTGTACAGGAACCGTGCTGTGCGGCACACGTAAGACCGCGCTGAAAATCGCTTTGCGGCCAAGCAATTCCCAGAAGGGAACGCCACGTCGCCGCGTGCCCAGCTTCGCCGCTGCCAGCGGCAACGGCAGCCAACCCCGCGCGCCATTTGACTGAGCGAGTCCATTCACCCGCAGCGTGCTGGCTTCTGCGTGGTAGTCCGTTGGCGACGGAACACGCGCATCGAACACACCGTGCTTCCCCGGATTCATGCCCGTTTGAAACGTCGTCCACGCGACTTCGGACACCGGCGGAACGGTTGACTTGAGCGGACGACAGGTGCCGTTGGCGCGTAATCGCGCCAGATTTGGCAGCTTGCCTTCGCTTAGCAAACGCTCCGTCAGCGACCAATCCATCCCGTCGAGACCAATCACGACGGCCCGTTGCACGGCCGCCTTGGACATCGCTTGACTGCCAAAGAACAACCGAAAGATCCAGCGTAGCGGCCACGTCAGCAACATCGCCACAGCTGACAACACTGCGGCGAATACTGCAAAGACGGACCCTGCCAGCGCAAAACCAGCGCCCGGCCCAATGTACGCTTGAGCCGGACTCGGCAAGATCAGCACAACGAACAGGCACGCCAGCGATGTGACGACCCAACGCGAACGCACGTTCCTCATTCCTCAGTCTTCTCGCCAGCGGCCTGCTCTGCGGCAGCCTTGGCCTCTTCTGCCTTGGCACGCGCGTCTTCTTGTTCACGACGAATTTTCTCCGCTTCGTCGTCCAACTCGGCGACCGACTTGCCGGCAGTCAGAGTTTTCCCGGCCAAGCCTGGATAGTCGACGCCATAGCGATAAGCACGGAACACCGCCGTGCCGCCGCGTGGTCCACCACCAGGGCCTCCGGGGCCACCACCGGGCCCGCCCGGACCACCTGGACCGCCTGGACCGCGCCCAGGACCACCCGGACCACGACCGCCAAACCCCGGTCCACCAGGTCCGCGTCCGCCGGGACCACGACCGCCCGGCGGCCCACCGAATCCCCCGGGACCACGGCCGCCAGGTCCGCCACCAAAGCGACTCATCTCCTTGAGCTGCTTCTCTTGCTCATCGGACAGGACCGCCGCCAGTTGCTCATCGACTTGCTTCTGCAAATCGGTGATCTCCTGCTTCTGATCATCCGCCAACTTCAAACGAGCCTGTACGAATGTGGTGAGCACTTGCCCAGCCTGCGGCAGACCTCCACCGAAACCTCGCCCCTCCTGCATCTCCTTTAAGCTCGACTTCTGTTCGTCAGTCAGCACCTTGGCGAGCGTCTCGTCGATCGTCTGTTGCAGCGAGTCGGCTTCGTCGTTCTGTTTGTCAGACAGGTTCAACATGCCGCGTAGGAATCCCGGCAGCACTTCGCCAACGCGAGGGCGTTCGAAACCGCCGGGACCACCGGGTCCGCCGCGACCTCGGCGACCGCCCGGACCACCGCGTCCGCCTCCGGGGCCGAAGCCGCCTTTGGTCGGATTGACGTAGCGCCAAACTTCTTCGCCTTCCGGCGTGACCTCGAAGAAGATGCCGTTCGCGCCGGAACAAATCATTGTGTGTCCGTTTGCCAAACGATGCGCGCCCGAGATAAACGACGAGAAAAACTCTTCAGGCTTCGGCGCGGTATAGCTCCAAGCGATTTTTGCCTCGTACGGTTTGCCGGCCGTGCGTTTGTAATTGCCCTGACTATCCATTGGCAATTCGATTTCGACGATTTGCGAGTAGCTGCCGTCGGGGCGTCGATTGCCATTGTTGAAAATCAACATGTGCCCGGCACCAGGATAGCCGTCGGGAATCCATTGAGCATCATGTTGTCCCCAGAGCACTTGATCGTCGGCATTGCCGTTGCGGTAGCATTGAGGATTGCCCCAGCGGAACAGCAAGTCACCGCCCTTACCGGAGCGACCACCGGTGTGCCCTTTGGCCTCTTCCATCGTCGTGCTGTGATCGATGACCCAGATTTCGCTGAACTCGTGAATACTAATCACAATCTGATCCAGTTCAGCGTTGTAATTAACGCCATTGGTGTGCGTCCAATCGGCGTTGATCTTGGGCACGTCCTGATCGTTGCCTGCCCCGAGGTAACCGATGGCACGCAGCTTTTCGCGCTCGTCCTTGTCGTTGAGCATCGCGGCGAGCACGCCTTCTCCGAAGTTGATATCCACCAACTCGGGATGTTCCGCCGGATCCCCGTAACTTGGTTTGTCGGGATCGAAGTCTTGCACCAAGTGGTCCCAAAGATGCCATTCCCAAACGATTTCACCTGTCGTCTTGCCGGTCGGTTTGACCTCGATCAAGCAATCGGGCTGCATCTGCTCGTCACTCATGAGCGCCGGGTTGCGACCGACAGCAAGCGCTTCGTCGCGTGTTTTGCGATCCCACACGATCATCAGCACGTTGCCGTTAGGCAGCTTGGCAAAGTCGTGGTGCGGCAGTTGTCGATCGTTGCTGTATTGGTAGTCCCAAATGAGCTCACCATCCCAACTGTATTCCTGAATTCTGCCGCCGGCACCGGGACCACCGCCGAATGCCGAGTCTCGAATTGCGCCGGCGCGAAGCAGATTGCCATTCTCCAGCAAGTAAGCGCTGTGCCCTGGCGTGAAGTCACTTAACCACTTGTTGACAACGCGCCCTTCCATGTCGATTAAGTAAGTCGTGGTCGAGCCCATGGGAGCGAACAGTGTATACCCTTGATAGGCCTTCGTTTCGTTTTTGATCAGGCCCAATTTGACTTCCGGTTCCCCGCCCGGCGCTTCAGGTCGAGGCGGCCCGCCGTCTGGGCCACCACCGGGTGGTCCAGGCTGCGCCCACAGCGAAGTCGATACCATGAAAAGGAGCGCCGCCGAGAACTGAGCACGAATCGCGACGCGCAGCCAATCGTGCCTGATTAACGTCCGAGGTATCCCCAACCACCGCTTCACGTCAACTCTCCTTCCGGCGCGTCTCGCCAACATAATCTACTCGTCCAACGCCTTCCCGTAGCGGGGCCAGCAGTCGGCTCCCTCGCCCAGGCAAATACGATAACATTGGCACCGCAAAGTGGTCCAACAAATCCACGCGCTAACTGCGGTAGTTTTCTAAGAGCCGACATTGTAGGCGCACGTCATCGCCACTTGCGAGCGGTCTCGGCAAGTTCCGACCGAGATCAAGGGCTCCCAAAACGTCAGCGGACAACAAGTTAGCTCGCTCATCGGTCGATCCAAAGCAGTTCTCAGCTTGCTACAATATGCGGCGGCCAGTGGCAGACTGTTGCGGACAATCCGCTGCCTCCGATTAAGATAAAGTCCATGGAACATGACGACATCGAAACCCTCCGACTGGGAGGCCAATCGGCGCTGAGCCAACAGTTCTCGGTGTACCGCGAGCGTCTCGAGCGGATGATCGAGTTTCGTCTGGACGCCAGATTGCGTGGACGAATCGATCCGGAGGACGTGCTGCAGGAAACGTGGATCGATGCAGCCCGACGACTTCCCGACTATTTGGCGACCCCACAGGTATCGCTTTACGTATGGCTCAGGCAACTAACGTATCAATCCCTGATCAACATCCAGCGACGACACTTTGGGCAAAAGCGAGATCCGAGGCAGGAGTTTACGCTGCCGCAACAACATGCCGATGCCACGAGTTACTCGATTGCTGCCTGCTTGCTGGGCCAGCACACATCCCCCAGCGAAGCGTTGTTGAGACAAGAAGAGTGGGATCGCTTGCAGAGCGTTCTCAGCTCAATGGACCCCACCGATCGAGAAGTGCTGGCCCTTCGCCATTTCGAACAGTTGGGAAACAATCAGGTCGCCGAGGTGTTAGGCATCAGTGTTACGGCGGCGAGCAACCGCTATGTGCGAGCTCTGCAGCGACTCAGTGAATTCATGTCGTCGTAAGAGACAGGCCGATCGATGAATGACGAAACGTCTCTCAATTTGAACGAGTCGACCGGGGAACGCAATCCGATCGAACTGCTTGGCGACGAGTATCTCGAGCGTCTACGGAACGGCGAGTCGCCAACGATTGAAGAATACGAAGCGCGATTGCCGGAACAGCGCGAAGCGGTGCGCAACTTTTTGCGTTCGATGGAGATGATGGAGCGAGTCAGCAGCCACGTGCGTCAGCGTCAACGCACCGACCGTCGCTCGCATCGCTTCGATCGCGGCCAGCCGGAGACGCTGGGCGACTTTCGGATTCTGCACGAAATCAATCGAGGCGGCATGGGCATCGTTTATGCCGCAGAGCAACTATCGCTCAAACGCCAAGTCGCGCTGAAGGTACTCGGTCCCGGCATCGCCGACTCCCCCAAACAACTCGATCGCTTTCGTCGCGAATCGGAAGCGATCGCGCGTTTGCACCATACGAACATTGTTCCCATTTTCGGTATTGGCGAAGACCAGGGCGTTCACTTCTTCGCGATGCAACTGATCGACGGCATGTCACTCAGTGCCGCGTTAAACACCCCCGCCTGCACGCTTAACTTCCGCGACATCGCCAGAATTGGACGGCAAGTTGCCGACGCGTTGAGTTACGCTCATCAACATGGCGTCTTGCATCGCGACATCAAGCCGGCAAATCTGCTGCTCGATCAAGACGGCGACGTCTGGGTCACTGATTTCGGTCTCGCCAAGCTGGCCGATGTCAACAACCTGACACAAACGGGCGACATCGTCGGTACGCTGCGTTACATGGCGCCGGAACAGCTTGAGGGCCAAGCTGATCAACGGACTGACATCTACGCGCTCGGCCTGACGCTTTATGAATTAGTCACAGGACGTCCGGCGTTTGCCGATTCGAATTCATTATCGCAGCGAATTCGCAACCACGATATTCCTCGCCCACGATCGGTCAACTCTGCGACGCCACGCGATCTGGAAACGATTCTGATCAAGGCCACGGCGCGAGACGCCGACGCGCGGTACGACTCGGCCGCAGCGATGGCCGCCGACCTACAACGATTCTTAGATGATCAGCCGATCTTGGCACGACGAGCACTTCCTTGGGAGCAGTTTGCCCGCTGGTGTCGACGCAACCCGGCC